>CAZXZY010000017.1:0-14423 GCA_964645825.1 uncultured Gammaproteobacteria bacterium | reverse complement strand
ATAGTACCTAATAATTCTTTAGCGTCATCCATGGACATAATAGCAAAATCATCTTTATCTGGATCTGTTATATCATGTCGATCACGCAATAAGGCATTAATTTCATCTACAGTCTGATCAGATTTATCTGGATCTTCCATCTCAGAAACTATATAGCTCAAATGATTAACACCCCATAATAATTTTTGTCCGGTTTTGATAGGAATGTAAATCAAGCTATCACGATCAAAAAATAAAGAACTACCCATTGATTTAGCGACACCAACAACTTTGAAATTCATCTTACGCACTTTGATGTTTTGTCCAATGGCCTCACTTGCGCCAAACAATGACTCTTTTATTTTGGAGCCTAAAACTACTACGCGCACTAAATTATCGTCTTCTTCTTCAGTATAAAATCTACCTTTGCCTATTTCCACTGCATCAATATCAATCATCTCATGTGAGCTAGCCATAACCATGGCAGTTTTGACTTCGTCTTTCCAATGCACTACTTCTTGGCCTAAATAGCCACCATAATTATTTTTGATATTTGGTATTTTAGCCATCGCCTCTTTATCTCCCAAGGTCAAAGTATTAATCACAATGCCTTGAGCCATACCAGCGGCATTATCAGCCGATGTGTGTTTGGTGCTTGGTACTTTGATCTCAGTTTGAATAACGTCGGTGCCAAAACTATCCATCTCAGCAAAAATATATTTTTCAATACTATTACCAGCCGACATAACCACTAAAACAGCCGCAATACCAATCACAATACCCAAAATAGTCAATAAAGCACGAGCTCTATTGATTTTCAAGGCATTTACGGCAATTTTTATTGCTTCTCTGTACTTCATTATTCGTAACTTAAAGATTCAACTGGATTCAAAGCTGCCGCTTTTCTAGCCGGATACCAACCAGCAGCTAATCCGACAAATAAAGTAAAACTAATGGATAATACAATAGAAAATCCGGATATTACAAAATCCCAATCATAGCCCAAATATTGGGCCACTAAACTGACCAACCAAGATACTACTATTCCGATCAAGATTCCTAAAATACCACCAAAACTAGACAAAATAAGAGTTTCTACTAAAAACTGGCGACTGATGTCATCTGCTTTTGCTCCAACTGCTTTACGTAAACCAATTTCACGCGTTCTTTCTGTAACCGCTACCAGCATAATATTCATGATGCCAATACCACCAACAATCAAAGAAATAGCCGCTACGGCTGCTAAAAAATAATTTAAGGCATCGGTAATGTTGCCCAAGGACTCAATGGCATTGTCCATTGATTGAACTGTAAAGTCCTCTTCTTTTTCATCTTCGATATCATGCTGATCTCTTAACACACGACGAATTTCTTGAATTGCAAAATCTGAATCAGCGTCATCCATAAGACTGGCCCGTATAAAGCCAACGTGATGAATACCTAATAAAATATCCTGAGCAATTTCTAAAGGTACAAAAACTTGATCATCTTGATTTTCAAAACCAGCCGATCCTCGCTCTTCCATTACCCCAATCACTCGAAAAGATTCTTTTTTTATTTTTATACGTTTATTAATAGGATCCAAATCACCAAATAGGTCTTCTCTGGCTTGCGAACCTAAAATAACTACGCGAGAACGTAACTCCTCGGGCGTAAAAAAACTACCAAACTCAACAGAGGTCTCTTCTACTTTGATATACTGATCGCTAACGCCCATAAAAGTAGCGTCAACGCTATTGTTTTGATAAGTGATTGAGCCAACGCCACGCACATAGCCAGCCACCGCTGCTACTTCTGGAATTTGTTTTTTTATTTCTTCTGCATCATCATAGGTCAATGTAGTAATACTAATGCCCATAGCTGAAGCTGGCGGACCACCTTCTTCAGAAGCACCGGGTAAAATACCAATCAAATTTGAGCCGACACTTTTGAGCTGATTAAAAATCAAGCTTTGAGCGCCAGCGCCAACGGAAACGATAATGATAACTGAAGCTATGCCAATCACGATTCCTAGAGAAGTCAAAAAAGAGCGAGTTTTATTTCTCAATAAAACTCTCAAAAACATAAAGTACTTTTTTTGTTCTCTTAACATTATTTCAAATCAGTCAAAGTTTTTGCTATTTTTTGTTTAAAGTCTGAATCATCACTTACTAACTTACCGTCTTTCAACTTAATAATACGCTTAGCGTGCTCAGCAGTAGAAGTTTCATGAGTAACTAAAATAACTGTTTTGCCGTTTCTATTTAGTTCTTGCAAGATAGACATTACTTGCAAGCCAGATTTAGAATCTAAATTACCAGTCGGTTCATCAGCGAAAACAATATCTGGCGAGTTTACTAAAGCACGCGCTATGGCGACACGCTGTTTTTCACCACCGGATAGTTGGTTGGACATGTAGTCTTTACGATGAGTAAGACCTACACTTTCAATCACTTGATCCACTATACCCAAATCTACCTTGCCTTCTGCGTAAAGTAATGGCAAACGGACATTATCCCAAACTGTAGTTTTGGGTAATAAATTAAAGTTCTGAAAAACAAAACCAATACTTTTATTTCTCAACGCGGCTAATTCATCATCATTCAAATTACTGACGTCTTTACCACGAAATTTATACTGGCCCTTGGTCAACGTGTCTAGAAAGCCTAAAATATGCATCAAGGTGGACTTTCCCGAGCCTGAAGGGCCCATAATAGAGATAAACTCCCCTTCTTTAATGCCAAAATTCAAATCATGCAGTACTTTTGTTACTACATCATCGTTAGCAAATTCTTTATATAGATCTTTTATTTCTATCATTATTCTCCATTTTTAATAAAAGTAATAACTTCTTCTCCATCTCTCAAACCAGATACAATCTCTATAAAACCATCATCACTTTTTAAACCAGTCATTACCTTTTTTTCTACTATATCTAATTCATTTTCTAAAACTTTGATATATTTACCATCTTCTTTGTAAATCAAGGCTCTAGTTGGCACAGCCAAAACACCATCTTTTTTCTCAGTGAAAATGGTCAAATCTGCTGTCATGCCTGACTTAATACGCTCATCTACTTCATCAAGATTAACTTTGACTTGATAATAAATCACTTCATTGATCACGGTAGCGGCTGGATCAATAAATGTAACGTGCCCTACAAATTCATCATCGATAGAAAAAGCATCTAAAATAATTTCTACTGTGTCGCCCACTTCAATTTTTGTAATGTCTGACTCTGGAACATCAACCTCTATTTGTAAATTACTATTGCCGATCATAGAAATAACTGGCGTAGCTAAGGAATTATTTTCTCCGGCATTAAAATTAACTTTAGTAACCGTACCTTCTACCGGTGCTTTAATCACCGTATCTGTGTAGTCACTCAGAACTCTAGACAAAGTGGCCTGAGCCCGATGCACTCTCGCTTCAGCGGCAGTTATTTCAAAACTACGTGGCGGAGCAATAGCAGCAGACAATTTAGCCTGAGCTAAACTTAAATTGGTAGCCGCTGTCTGGATAGCGTTGTTAGCTTCAATAATTGCATTTTGATAATAAACATCTTGAGTGCGCAAATTTGCTGAAGCTGTTTGCACCGAGGTAATAGCAGTGTTTACTACAGTCAATTGACTATTGATGCTTGTTTCAAATCCTGAAATTACTGTCGAAGTATAGACACTGTTTTCAATGGTCACTAACATTACATCAAAGGCTAATTGTAAAGCATTAGCCGTAGCTCCTAAGGTAAACTCCAAACTATCTAAGGTGCTTAAAATAACATTTTTATCATCAACTAAATTGCCTAGGATACTTAAAAAATTCTGATATTGATCTAAGGCCGTTTGATGTTGAGCCTTAGCCTGATCAAATGTTGTTTTTGATGTTGTGTACAAGTAATCATCTGCCGTATCATCCATAATAGAATCTTCAACAATATTCAAACCATATTGAGCAGAAAAATGTTTGTTATTAGCTGCATTGACTCCAGTTGCCCTAAGATTAACTAAATCTTGATCACGAGTATTTTCTATATTAGTTAAACTATCAACCGCTGTTTGATAAGCAATTTCTACGGCTGCTATTTCTTCTTCGATTATATTTACATCTTCTACACTTTGTCCAGCCAATAAAGCATCTAAATCACTTTCAGCTACCATTAAAGCAGCTCGGGCATCAGTAATTTGAGCCGAAACATTGCCTGATCTTAGATTCGACAACACCTGTCCAGCGATAACTTCATCACCTACTTCTACATTAATAGACCGAATAATGCCAGTAGATCTAAAATTAAGATCAATATCGTCAGCTGATTCTACAGAGCCTGTCACCTCTACAGTTTGTTGTAATGATTTTTCACTAACAACAGCCGTCACATAGTCCACTTCTTCTTTTGGCTTAAATACTATTACTATAATAATAACCACTATCACAACAATAATCGCCCATAGCCATTTTTTCTTAAACATAATTACAAAATATTAATTCTCTACTATAATTATACCTAAAACACAACAAAAAAACCACCCTCATAAATGAGGGTGGTTTATAGCAAATATTTTAATTATCTCTGTACATAGATAGAAGCTGCGGCATAAGCACTTTCAATACAAGCGCCTACCTTGATACGACCATTAGCATCTTTCTCAAAATAATACCCAATGCCAGTCAATTCTGCTGCTGATGCAGCTACATTAGGATCTAATGGCATAGTAGCGATGTACTCAGAAACTAAACCAGAAGAAATATCAAGCTCACTATCAGTATTGCCAGTGGATGTACAAACATCAGTGCCTGATGCAGTACCACCTTCAATATGTATCATATATTCTGTGTCAGCGCTCGCCGAACTAACGCCTGAGGGCAATGAACCATTGTTATCTACCGTATATTTCATAATAGCGTCAGCAATCGCTGTCACATCAGACCAACGAGTAGCATCATTAGCTTTACCAATACGTTTAGCTGGATCAACAGCTACAAAAGCAGCCGCGGCTAACAAACCAATAATAGCTACTACGATAATAAGCTCGATCAAAGTAAAGCCATCTTTAGATAAATGTCTTAGCATGATTGTAATTTAAAAATATTTATTTTTATCTTTGAACGTAAATGGAAGCATCAGCATAGTTGCTTTCTGCGCAAGCACCAACAGTAATACGACCAGTAGCAGCTTTCATGAAATAATATCCAACATTATTATCACCATTTAATAAGCCTCCTGGATCAATGGGCATGGTTGCTAAATAAGTAGTCACCAAACCTGATAATTGAACACCTTGAGTAGGAGCTTGATTTTGACAGGTAGGCGATGTTAAATCAGTACCGCCAACTGGCATTATTGCATAATAAGTACCATCTGCAGCTGTTGATGTAGGGAAAGTACCATTTTGATCAACTGTATACTTTAAAAAAGCATCAGCAATAGCAGAAACATCAGACCAACGTTGAGCGTCTCTAGCTTCACCAATACGTTTAGCTGGATCAACAGCTACAAAAACTGCGGCTGCCAGTAAAGCAATGACAGCAATGACAATGATCAATTCGATCAAAGTAAAACCTTTTTTGTTCATAAAACTATTTTAAATACTCTAATAAAATACAATGAAAACAACCTATTTATATTATACCACATTTTTTAAAAACTGCCCACATCTTCTAGGGACGGATAAATTTTAAGTTTGCCCTCAACTTAAATTGCCCTAAAGTCTCATCAAAAGATAAAAAGTCATAATTTTGACTATCTAGCTTCCAACTACTATATTTATCAGCTTCTTTGGCCGATAAATTAACAAAAACGAGCTGACGAACAGCTGTATCCTGAATAGATAAAAAATTATGACTAGCTCGTAAAATCAGTGTATCACCAACAGTAAAATTTTCTTCAGCTGGATTAATACTTATGATATCAGTCCTTAAAGGTTGGTCAATAATATACAATCCACTATTTACTCGTTCTGTTACTTTTTCTTGCGCCATAGCACTTGCTTGCGTCTGCATAGTTTCTACTGCTGCTGCATAGGGAGCTCCCGGGATACTTTGCTTGATAAATATTGGCTGACCTATAATATTACCCTCTATAAAATTATCAAGGCCCTCAGCTTCTATACCAACGATGATTTCCTGAGTAATGATTTTGGTGTTAGGAGAAAAACGATTCAGTAATGGATCTTTAAAAAACCAGCCAGCCACTGCTAAGCCCACTATCACGATTGCTAACCAACCATACCAATGTTTAAATAAGCTAGGAATTTTTTTGAAATGCTTAAATATAACTTTAGCCCATAAGCTTAAATTTTTAATATTCACTCTCTGTTGCAGGTCAACTCTTTCTGTTTGATAAAAATTAATATCAATTTCTTTTTCCCAAGCCAATTTAGCTAAACCCAAGGCATTTATATACTTCACCTCTTGAAAATGTTCTGGTAATTTTTGTCCTTGCAAAATTGTTTCTAAAAGCAAAATTTTTAAATTTAAATTACCACTAAAATATTTACTCAATCCCTTAATTTGAGCTGTGCCGCCGATCAAAACCAAGCTCTTTAGCTGGCGGCCACTACTTTCTTCATAAAAATTAACAAATTTTTTCAACTCATCAGCTACTGGCTGCAACTGACCTTGAATGACTAACATTACCTCGCCCTGATCAACAGAAGAGTCCATGCCTACCTGCCTCTTCTTTTCCTCAGCGGCAGTATGTGAAATATTAAGTTTTTTAGCCAAAGCATCGGTAATAGAATTACCGGCTATGCCAATATTTATCGAATCCCGAATACCTTTAGCATCAAAAATTGAAGCTGTTGTAGTACGAGCACCAATATCAAGCAACAAAGTGTCCTCTTTTTTCAAATTTGCATGAAGCGCAGCATGTGAACTGACAGATTCTAAGGTAACACCAATGATATCTAGACCCATTTCTTCAAAAATCTGAACCCATTCTTTTAATAATCCTTTTTGAGCAGCCGTATAAAAAACCTCTATTTGACCACTATTCGTTGGTAAAATTTTTAAAGCTGGCGTTAAATTTGCTTTATCTTCTGGTATAAATTCTTCGGCTTTGTTATGAGCTATAGCTATCAAATCTTTACGTCGCAAAGTTTTAGGCAGTGATAACAAACGAGAAAATGTACGCGTATCTGGTAACGATAAAAATACGCTACTAGCCCTCATCGCTCTTGGCTTAGCCAAAGACCACATTTTTTTAAGTTCTTCTTTAAATTTGTCTGGCTGCAAAATCTCTCCATTTTCTACTATGCCTGGCGATAATCGATAACGGGCAAAAGATACAAGCCGCCAATTTTTTCTTTTTTTATATAAAACAACAGCCTCAACTGAAAAATCAGAAATATTAAGACCGATAATTTGCTCTTCTGTAAAACGATTTATACTTTCAAACATTGTATTTCTCTATATAAACTGATTATACCTTAATAATGACTAATTATAAACTCTCCACTGTACTAGTAGTATAAAAAGTACTATCTGGATCGAAATTATTATGCTCCATTGCTAACCAATCCGCAGATAAAACTTTATTTGAAATCCTAACTTCATCAACAGCGCCATTATGACTATACCAAGCTCCGCTATGTCCACAGCCAATACAAAGATAGCCACTATTACAGCTTGTAATTGATGATGGCAAGCTATCACTTTGATTACTTTCTATTTCTTCACCATCTAAATAAATTTTAACTGTCTTTGTTTCTCCGTCAAAATTATAAGCCAAATGTGCCCATTCACTTAAATTCGGGGTTTCTCCACTGTCACTATTTGTATATATATTATCTTCACAATCAGCTGGCTCCGTTACCACTGTAATATGATCACTTGAAACATTATACATACTAAAATCATAATATTGCCCAATCGGTCCCTGTCTTTCATCCCAAGTAGAAACATGTCCATAGGTCGTCAGGTTTGCCCAAAGACTTATGGTTATTTTAGGAATGTGTATGCTTGTATTCGCTGTAATCTGGACACGATTCGATTCAGTTTTGCCAGGATTATCAAAATCTATAGCATTACCAGACACCCCATCTATGAGGTCATCAGCTCCCATCTCGTCACCATAAACCGTTCCATCCAAATCACTAGTAGTGGAATCTATCATCTGTGGAGCACCGCCGGTTGGATCTTCATCTAAATGCTGTACAAGTATATAATCTGACCATATTTCTGCATCATTTGTTTCGGTAGCTAAAGCATTTCCAAAATAAATATAAAAATCTGTTGCTGTGCTAGCTGCTAAGAAAGGAGCCTTAAAATATATCTGACCTGTTTCAGCGTCTGTATCAAGATTTACTACTTCACGAAACAATTTTATGCCACCACTGACTGTCGTCACAGCTATATCATCACCAGCAGCATCAACGACATCAAAAAAATCTACTCCCAAATCATTAAGATCTACATAAACTGGAAAATTAAATACATTTCCACTAACTCCACTGGGTCGTACACTCACCTTTATCCGATTGGACCAGCCAGAATATGACCAAGCATCATCAACTATATCTCTATAAGAAGTTACGGTTATTGGTGTACTAGATACATTAACGCCCATTACTATGCCTCCTTGCCAATATCCAATATCGGAAAAAGATGCTGCCGTTGTAGTCACCATTTTAGCACCAGTTACAGTAGAAGATATTTCATAATTACAATTAACATTACCAATATTTAGCTCATACGTTCCAGTAGCATAAACATTGCTGTTAATTCTTTGCAAAGCATCTTCCAAGCAAGAATCTCGCTGAGCTAAAAGTTCTTCATTTTCTATCAAATGATAATTAGCTGTGAGGTCCGAAATATTAATCAAGGCTAAGCTAACCGCTGACACCAAAGTCAAACTAGCGATCATGACTACTAAGATCAAAGCGATGTTTCCTTTTTTATTTTTTATATTTTTAAAAATAAACATATTTATCTATTAATCAGCTACGGCTCCTTGTGATTGCAAGGCCCAAATTTCTTCATCGGATAATTTGCGATTATAAATCCTTACTTCATCAATAGTACCATCAAAGTAATTACCCGGGACATCTGCTGACATGCCAATCATCATATCGGTATCATAGTTTACTAAATTTTCTCGAATAGTATCATAGCTAGTCGTACCAACACCTCCCACACCTTCTTCATAAACATACATTTTGATTACTCCATTGTCCCGATCAAATGTACAAGCTGTATGGTAAGTATGACCCATGGTCATAACATAAGTATCATTAGGTCCGGTACAACCAACATCATCACAGACACGGCAATAAAATTTACTAGACTGCAACCAAGTAGTATAGCCAGTTTTATTTGACCAATTATGTTTATGAGTAATAATATCAGCGCCAGTGGCTGATTCTGGCTCAACCCAAGAAGTAATGGTAAAAGAACCATTAACATTCAAACCATCCTCATTACCTACGTCACATCTATCAGTATCCCCTTCTTCAAAATGAAAAGCACCGGCAGAACCATTGACCAATCCCTCAACTGCAGCTGGAGCGGCAGTAGAACAATCACCGTCGTAACCACTAATACTGTCAACCATGTCAGAACTCGGACTATCATCATCCATCTTCCACCAAGCCAATAGTCCATCGGAAGTCTGATTACGCAAAGTGACAGTAGAAGTAGCAGTAGAAGTAGCTAATAACTCTGTCTGGCTATTAGCTAGATTAGTCATAGTTAAGGCGGTGGTGACATTCATAAAACTACTAAAAGTAGAGCTGGCTGTAGAAGTAGAGAATACTAAACCACTAGCTACAACACTGATTTCTGGTGAACTTAAATAATAAATATTGCCCGCTGCCGCACTACAAGCCCCGTACTGACCATTGTTAGTAATATTTGGGTAACAAGTCATCTTCACCCGACTACTATCGCTAGCAATGGCTACTCCGCCACCATTTTCTACACAGGTACCAGGCAAATAAGTATCATCAGCAAAATATAGAGACAAGGTAGTGCTGCTCATACAATGTGCATCAACGTCCTTGAGTAAACCATCTGAATTACGAGATAAATAATCAATCATACTTAAAGATAGTCTTCTGCCTTGAGATACATTCAGATTAGCTGTCAGCTTGCTGGTTGTACCACCTAAAGTTAAATTAAAATCGATCACCGCTACTAATAAAATACTGACAATAGCTAAATATAAAATCACTTCAACTAAACTAAAACCTGCGGCGCTTTTATTTTGTGCCGTCCAATTTCGCATTAGTTTTGCAATAAATTTATTTAACATTAATTATAATTTAATCTAAATGAATAAAGCGTAGGTGTAGCAGTATCACTGCTACAAGATGTCATGTCAACTTTATAATAAAGCCACCGCTCACCTTGCATGTCACTATTTACTTCTTCTGTAAAATCACTAGTAGTACTACTAAAAACCTGACTAGTGGCTGAAGAGAAACTTGAATTATCATCAGCATACAAAGTAATATCAATATCACAACTAGTAGGAATATTTTGTGAAATGGTAACACTATGTAGCTCTTGATCAGTAGAGCCAATATCTAGCTTAGAAGAACTCAATGTTCCCGTAGAGTCATAAACACCTACCCCTGGTATTTGTACCTGCTCCAAATAAGCAGCATATCGAGTACTAGCACCAGCATAGCTCCAAACACCAAAAATTCCTCCTTGTGTATTACTATAAGCCGAAGGATGATAATAAGTATGACCATAACCGAAGAGAGAATTTTCGGTGACCCCAGACTTTACTGATGGTTCAGGCGCGGCTAAAGTAGTCACTCCCTCAATAGCATATAGATATGCATACGGAACGCCGTCATAGTCCTCTGCGTCAATGAAAACCTCATTGTTATTGGTATAATGCACATCTCTGACATAAATTGATTTGCCACTCTCAGCACTCAGGTCAACACCGGCTACTTTAGTAAAACTTGAACCATCAGAATCTATGATAGCAAACTCTGGATAAGTAGCACTACTATTATAGTCCGTACCAATAATAAAACGAAGGTCACCGCTAGGATTTTCACCTAAATATTCAAAATCGGTGATATCCTGCGTATAAGAAAAACCATAGTCAAGAGATAAATCAGCGGTATTTGAAACATCTATTCTAGCCATGGCATTTGTAGGTGAATCACTAGATAGGTATAATTTATCATTTGCATCATCTAGCCATAGGGCATTAATGGGATACGTTGCCCCTACCAAAACTTCCGGTGTATCTAAGTCTGCCTTGCACTTGGGGTCTTTTTTAGTATCACACCACAATGTGCAATTATCACAGGATAACGTGCCATCCTGCGCAATATCTAAACTAAATATTATGCCTCCTGTACCAGCAGCATACATATGGTCACCAATATCATTAATAGCAAAAGCGTATAAATAACTCAGATTAGTGGCTGGCACATAAGTCTTTAATACGGAAAAAGTAGAAGTGCTAATAGTCTTTATCACACTATTATCGCCTCCCATATACAAATGATCAATGGTGGAGCTAGGCGTCAAGGCTATGGCTCTGCCAGCTAATGCTGAAACAGTACTAGGGCTACTAAGACCAGTAGTTCTGGCATTAGATATATCAAATCGTTGCAAATAGGATGAACTACCACATATATACCAATGATCATTTAAATCATCAATTAATGAAGCATAACTACGGGAGCTACCATACGAAGTAGTAGAAGAAAAATCAGTCAAGTCAGACCAGCCCCAAGCCATAGCACCAGGGACATACTCTAATGTCAAGTTACCTGCTGTAGTGATGCCATCCATACTAGATGATGTATAAGCTTGATTTTCATATGACCAAAATTGTGTACCAACACCGCCAGACCAATCAGTTTGCTCCCAAGTACGGTTTGACCAAGATGTTAAATAGGTATTTAACACGTAGTCGTCTATACCGGAAGCAGAAATAGTTACCGTAACTTTTTTAGTAAGTGGATCAATGTTGCCAACTCCTTCTGTAATATTACCATCAGTATCACGTGAGGCATTGCTAATAATAATAACTCTAGTCAAATCACCTAAAGTATTTGAGCTGCCAGAAAACGTCCAGACTCTATTACCATCCTTAGCTATGCCCAAATTTGAACCAACATTATTTTCTATGTATTGCCAAGAATTTTCCCTAATAGAACGGACTGCTTCTAGGCCTTCTTGAGCAAACTCAGCAATTGATTGTTTGTCGCCTATACCATAAAAATTGGTGTAAGAATTAGTCACCACATAAGTAACTCCGCTAGCTAAAATAGCGAAGACACCAATGGCAACTATCAGTTCCACTAGACTAAATCCTGCTTGACTTTTATTTTTAAAAAAATTCATACAAAAATAATTATTTAAGGACTAACGGCATCACCGATAGTATAAAAAGTTGAAGTACTATTTTGGTTATTAAACTCAGTAGTAACCCAACTATCACTACGAGCAATGTTGGATATTCTAACTTCATCCAATCTTCCCTCCATCCACTCTGAGCCCTGTAAGTAGCCAACTACAAAATTTGATGGATTCAATATATCTCCTGTTGTCAGGGTTGTTGGGCTACTGGTTGTTTCTGAACCAGCAATGTAAACACGTAAATTAGTACTATCAAAATTACAAACCAAATAATACCAAGTGTCATCTGCCGGATCTTCGGTGCCATAGTTAACAGAGCGCCATTCATCCGACTCTGGATCCATGTCCTCGCGCACATAACAAAGCGTTGGACGCAATTGAATATTATTAAACGAAACAATATGTTGACTAGAGTCTACTGCGTCATGACTCACCCAAGCTGAAAGGGTAAAGCCATCCTCTGCTGTACCAATTGGGTTGTTACTTACAAAATCAAATTTAGCATCTGAGCCATTAAAATTGATCGTGTCACCAATTTGTCCAGCGACTAAATCCCCAGAACTAAAAGTACCAGCTGCTGTTCCATCGTGATCATTATCTGTACTATCTATAATCTGAGGTGCACTACCAGATGGATCCTCATTCATATGTTGCACCATTTGATATGCACTATCCCAAACTTCCTCACTTCTTTCTTGAGAAGAGGCAATGTCATTATTTCCATAAAACATATAAATCACTGTATTTTCTGCCGCTTTTACTTCTGGTATTTTGATCCAAGTTATTAGCTCTCCGGTAGTAGAGGCGTATTTTTCTATCTCATGTGCTAAAACATTATTACCGTTTATATCCGAAGAAAATACAATATCGTAAGCATTATCATCCTCTACATTGCCTCCATGGGTAGATGTTTTTAAATAACTGTTAGCTTCAGCTAATAAAAAAGGGAAGTCACCCAAATTACTAGCACCACTTACTTTAGTATTGTCTATCGCAATAGAACGTCGATAAGCATAGCCGTTAGTGCCTTCATATATTAAGCCTAAGGCATTAACAGCGATCATAGTGTCATTGCCAAAGTTATTTCTCAAACGAATAATTTGACCAGTCAAAGAGCCGGTAGTAGTGCTGAGCCAGCCCGAGGCTTTAGCAAAATAAAATTCTGTTTCTTGATCTGCATCAAAATATGCTCCAGTATCAAAAAGTAAAATTTCATCATAATCACTACTGCGAGAAACATAACTTTTACCTTTAAATAAAATTATACAATCTCCGCTAGCACCACCACTATAACAATCCGTACTATCATCCAATATTTTTATACCCCAGTTATCTCCATAATAACCAGTAACAGCATAATTACGAGCTCTATTCAAAATATCTACTATCGACAAAGCCTTAGCACTTAAATCTTCTTTGATTGTCTTATCGGAAATCAAACCAACTACTGAAGATAAGATAACCACAAAAATAACCACTACCAGAATGATTTCCACCAAAGTTACACCTGCTTGATTTTTAAACTGTTTCCACATTAACGACCAACTTTACTGGTTAACTCATAAATTGGATTGATAATAGACATAGCTACGAAGCCAACCACCAAACCAATAGTTACTAACAAAGCTGGCTCCAGCATGGTAGATAAATTTTTGGTAGTAGTATCAACTTCGGTCTCATAAAAATCTGCTAAATAATCAAGCGTCTCCGATAATGTACCTGAGCGCTCGCCTACTCTACCCATCCGAGAAATCAAAACTGGAAAATGATCATCTTTTGACAAAATATCTGACAAAGAGGTCCCCTTTAATAACTGATGGTACACAATGGATATTCTTTTTTTGTAAACGTCGTTGGTCACTGTATCAGATGTAATACGTAAAGCCTGATCAATGGTAATGCCACTATCCAACAGTGAGGCCAATGAACGACAGAAAATAGCTAAGTTCATATTTCTACTAATTTTGCCAAAAATAGGTAATTTCAAAATTAGCTTATGTAAAACAAAGCGGGTGCCACCAAAACGAGCCATTATTTTGAGCATAATGATAAATAATATTATGCTGCCAAAAAACTGTGGCCAATAACTAACAAAAAAGTTTGAACCCCACATCAAAATCTTAGTAGAAAGAGGCAAA
>CAZXZY010000016.1:1454-16674 GCA_964645825.1 uncultured Gammaproteobacteria bacterium | reverse complement strand
TGATATATTTACATGTTTTCTCAATTAGCAAAGAAAATTTTAATTTTCACCCTAATTTTTAGTTGGGTATTTTCTGGTTGGCCACCGATTGATTTTGAGTTAGATTTACCGCCGAAATTAGAATATGCTAGAGCAGAGGTTGCCCCCTTGCAGATTGATGATAAGACAATTGATTTTACATTTACTGATGATAATGCAAATGAAAATTTGATTATCAAAACTGATAAAGAAACTTATATCGGCCTAGCTCGAGGAGAAGTTTATTTTAGTGTTACTAATATAGGTGATAAAACAGAATCTGTTAATGTGCAAGCTTATTTTCCTGATGATAATGGCGGAGCGAAACAGCTTCAAAAATGGACAGAAAACATTGCTTATGAAATAAATGTTCCTGAATATGGTGAAATGATATATTTTTGTGAAGAGGGCTGGCAAAGAGAAACAGAAATGCTAGAAGAATCTTTTATCTGTCAATCTATTAATTTGATAAAAGATTGCGATAGTTTAAATGAAGCGGGGACCGACTGTGTTATAGATCAGGCTCAAGTTGGTCTGCATCAAGAAACAAGACATAAGAATGAGTGGCAAAATATAGATTTATCGAATAGTCCACTATCAAGCAAACAAGGATTTTGGGATAAATTATTTGGAAATGAAATAGTTAGAAAATCAATTCCGGAAAATTTAGAAATAAAGCAAAGTACTACTGGAGAAGGTTATGCTATTGAGCCCCATCAAACGCAATATTTTAAAATGGAGATAGAATTTTTAGCAAATACTTCTGGAGAATTTTATATTGAAGCGATTGGTGATAAGGAGGGTTATGGACTTTTGGATCCTTGGTGGGACGGATATTGGGGTCATCGTAAATCAATTACCATTGATCATGATCGAGTAGGAATTATTTCTGATTTAACTGTTAATGCTAGTTCTGGTCAAAAAAACGTGGTGGTTACTAGTAGTAATTTTTTTAGCGCTGGTGAGACAGTGGTCATCAAAGATGGCAGTAACCAAGAAACAGCTACTATTAGCAGTATTTCTACCAATACTTTGATAATGCAGGATGATTTGGCTAATAGTTACACCACTGCTGCTAATGCTTTCGTTAAAAATACTACTGACTCAACTAATTTAAGTAATTTCCCAGTACTTATAGATTTATCTTCGGATACTGGTTTGGCAGCTGATGCTCAAGATGATGGCGATGATATTGCCTTTACTTTTTCTGATGAAGTGACTCAACTTGATCATGAGATAGAAGATTTTAATGGTACAACTGGAGAACTGCAGGCTTGGGTTGAAATATCAACTCTTTCCACAAGTGCTGACACAGTTATTTATATGTATTATGGCCATTCAACTTGTGAGAGCCAAGAAAATGTTGCTGGCGTTTGGGACAGTAATCATAAGCTGGTTCAGCATTTGGATGATTTAACCATATCTACTACTGAGGATAGCACCTCAAATAATAACGATGCAACAAAGAGAGCAGCCAACGAACCGATTGAGACAGAGAGTGGAAAAATAGCGCAAGCACAGAGTTTTGATGGCTCAAATGACTACGATAAAATAACAGATGATTTTGTTGGTACTCCTTCAGCTCTGACTTTCTCTTCTTGGTTTAAAAAGGAAAGCGGAGGAGGTAGTTATGAGTGTGCTGTGCATAAAGCTTCCGCTGCTACCATTGGTAGTAGTGATTATTGGATGGGTGTAGATAATACTGATTATTTGACTGCTACCATTGGTGCCAACACTGGAGTTGGTTGGTCCGCAGGAAAAACTACATCTTTAGCAACTTATGGGACATGGTATTATATGACAGCTGTTTGGGATGGATCTGTTGTTAGAGTTTATATAAATGGAGAATATAATAAACAATATAACCTGAGTTCTTATAGTGATTTGACAACGCCGACGAGGTTTGGAGCCGCCAGTGATACGGGGACTTATCAATTTAAAGGTTCAGTTGATGAAGTTAGGATTTCTATTACAGATAGAGGGTCTGATTGGATCAAAACAAGCTATAATAATCAAAATTCTCCGTCTACTTTTTATAGTCTAGGATCCGAAGTAGATGCACCAGAAATTGCAATATTAATGCAACTTCATTATCATTGGCGTAATGATGATAATTCTGAGTCAGTAGCTACTTCGGCTACTAGCGGTACTCAAGATACTGATTTAGAATTATCTGTTGGTACTCGTAAAAGATTAAGAGTAGAGGTATCTAACGAAGGTACTGCAACTTCTTCCAATGCTACTTATCGCTTAGAATATGGAGAGAAAATAACGGCTTGTAGTGCTATTTCTTCTTGGATTGATGTTGGGGGCGTTGGTGGCGATTGGGACATGTCAGATTCTTCTTATTTGACTGATGGTAATGATACTACTAATATCGCCACTAATATTGGTGGTATGACTGATGAAAATACTACTTTTGAAACCCCTAATGCAGCTATTAAAGATACTTCTTCTCAGACTGCAGCTGTTAGCTTGGCAACTTCTGCATTTTTGGAGGCTGAATATTCGATTATTGCTAACAGTTCTGCTAATGGAAAAAGTTATTGTTTTCGTTTGACCAATGCTGGTGCAACTACTAATTTTGTTTATAGTATTTATCCCGAGGCTAATATCCCCAAAGTAGAACAAAGTCATTATCGGTGGAGAAATGATGATGGTGACGAAGGGGAATCTGTTGCTTGGTATAATGCATCATGGTCATATCGAAAAAAAATTACCATTGATCATACTAAGGTTGAAGATGATCATTCGGATTTTCCGGTTCTTATTCATATCGATAGTTCAGAAACAGATTTTTGGAGCCATTGTTCTAATAAAAGTGAGGTAGTATTTACGCAAGCTAATGGCACAACAAAATTAAAAAGGGAAATAGAAACTTTTAATCACACTACTGACGACCTTTATGCTTGGGTCAAAATTCCCACAATGGACAAGGATGAAGATTTAAATATTTTTATTTACTATGGGAACGGTTCGGCTTCGGAGACAGATGACACCGACACCTGGGATTCAAATTACAAATTGGTTTATCATTTAGAAGAAACTTCTGGTAGTTCAATGGATGCTACCTCAAATAATAATGATGGAACCACTTACGGAGGAGTGAGTCAAGACGTGAGTGGGAAAATTTCTGGAGCTGACAGTTTTGATGGCGCTAGTGGTACTTATACTGATACGACGATGACTTATGATCTTTCAGGTAATGGAGCCTTTAGTGTATTTGCGTGGATGAAAGATATCCCAAGTGGCAGTAACTATGCGATGTCCCAAGCCCATGCACTTTCTGGGTATTCAAGTGATTGGATATTAGGATATCAAAATAACGGTTTATGGTTTAGAGCTCAAACTATCGATGGTGGTAATCAATTAGGTGATGGAGAGTGGCATTATTTCGGATTTGTTTTTGATGGTACCAACGCTCGACTTTATGTTGATGGTTCTCAACAAGGATCTTATGTTACGCCGACGGGTTATGGTGCTGTTAGCACAGTAAAGCTCATGACCAGGGGAGACGCTTCTTCTGCTTTTGTTTCAGGTTCTCTTGACGAGATACATATTTCAAGTACAAATAGAAGTGCGGCCTGGATTGAAACTTCTTATAATAATCAAAACTCTCCTTCGGATTTTTATAGCATTAATAGTGAACAGACAGACGCAGGGGCTACTTGGGCGGCAAATGAAGATACCGCGTTGACTAATCTTGCAAAAGTTACCCCAAAACGTCTTCGTATTGAAATTTCTAATGAAGGTAATCCAGATGCGGATAGCTACCAGTATCGTTTAGAGGTGTCTGAGCCAAATCCCACTACTTGTTCCGTTGGGTCATATGAAAGGATTTCAACTGATTCGGATTGGGAAATGGTAGCTTCTTCACATGTTGCTGAAGGGCAGGCGACCACTGATCTTGCTGGATTGACTAATGAAAACAGCACCTTTGAGGCTGGAGAGTTTAGAGAGCTTGTAGATCAGACGAGCGCTATTAGTTTGGATTCAACTGAATTTACAGAGCTTGAATACAATATTCAAGCAAAAACTAGCGCAACAGCCGGAGCTACATATTGTTTTCGTTTGACCAATGCTGGGTCAGCTGATAATTTTTCTTATTTTGAATCAACTTATGGCAAGGTTACTTTGTTAGATGTAGCTGTTTCTATTAGTTTGAATACAGATGGTACAGTGTCTCTTGGTTTTCTAGAATTAAATACTACACAAGATACTTCGGCGACTGGCATTAATGATATAGAAGTAGTGAGCGTAGATAATGGTCCAGCTGACTTAGATGTGAGAAGTTCAGTTTTTACCGAGGGGATTAATACGTGGGCTTTGGGAGCGACTAATGGTACTGATCAAGTGCGCTGGGATTTTGCTTCTACAACCCCAATAACCTGGAGTAATTTTGCTGTAGCGGACACTCTGTACTCTTTACAAAAAAATGTAGCAGAAAGTCAGACCAGGAATATCATGCTTAGATTACAAATGCCCACGGCGACTGCTAGTTTTGATCAATATAGTGGTGCAGTAACTATTGTAGCTTCAGCACCTTAAATTAACAGTGATTTTGTTATTTAATAAAAAATGTGTTATAATATTAAGTGTTAAATCAATAAAATTTAATCAAAAATATGAAACTACTTTTATCTTTTTTGCCAGTAGTGTCTATTTTAGTACTGACTGGCATGGTAATCGGTGTAGTCAGCTTGGCTGCTGATACTGCAGCTGTCACTGCCACTGTTACTGCTCGTAATATTTCAGTGACAGTAGCAGATGGGTCAATTGTTTATGGTAATGTAGCTGTTAGTGGTACGGCTAGCACTACATCATCTGGCGTTGATAATAGTCAAATAGCTTCTAACAATGGTAATGTTAGTGAAACATTTAATATTATTGGTACTGATAGTGCAGCCTGGACTTTGGAAGCTGCAATTGGCGCAGATCAATACACTCAAGCTTTTTGTAACACATTGACTTGTGACACTGTCCCAACCTGGACTTTGATGCAGGAAGCAGCTTATACAACCTTATCTTCTAGCACAGTAGCTACTTCGACAGGGCAACAGGTTTTTGATACTAGAATCAATTTACCATCATCTAGTAGTAGCTATACTGAGCAAAGTGTCAATATGACTGTTCAGGCTGTTATTTCCTACTAATTTTTATGAAAAAACTTTTTTTAATTGCTTTTGTTGGCTTACTTATTCCCAGTATAGTTTTAGGTGCTATTGGAGTTGGTGTGGGTACTGGTAAAATCATTGTTGATGGTGAATTACATGCCGGCACTATTTATCAGGTAGACCCAGTTACAGTATTAAATACGGGTGATGAGCCATCAGACTATGAATTAGCTATTACTTATCATGCTGAGCAACCAGAAATGTGGCCGGATGGTGAATGGTTTAATTTCTCTCCTAGTAATTTTCATTTAGAACCAGCTGAAGCACAAATAGTTAACATCAACCTTAATATACCTATCAAGGCTGTGCCTGGTGATTATTTTGCTTTTGTGGAAGCACATCCTGTTGTGCCAGCAAATACTACTGGTGGCGCACATATTAATGTGGCTGCTGCTACAAAATTTTATTTTTCGGTTGCTCCTGATAATATCTTTCAAGGAATGTATTATCGTATCTTATCACTATTTCAAAATAGTGCACCATGGGGCTATGTAGTTTTAGCAGTAATTGTTATGGCCATTCTGGTTACCATTTTTAGAAAGAATTTCAAATTTAAACTCAGCGTTAATCGAAAGTAAAAAGATTCATTGATCATGATTTCTCCGTTTTCTAGAATAATTTTTTATTTATTCCCTCTATTTTTGGTGGGAATATTTTTTGTTGTTACTAATACTTTAGCACAATCATATGTGATAGATGCTACGGTGAATATTAGTGTTTGCGGTAACAATGTCAGAGAATATCCAGCTGAGGATTGTGATAATGATGATTTTGGTGGCTATTCTTGTGTAAATTATGGTTATGATGATGGTAGTCTGGTTTGTGATCCTTCTTGTTCGGTTGACACTTCAAGTTGTACAAATGATCCTGATGAGCCAGATGATCCGCCACCTGGAGGTGGAGGAGGAGTAAATCCGCCACCGGTGACGGGAGTTAATTTTTTTGGACGTGCTTATCCCATGAGTTCGGTGACTGTTTTAAAAGATGGTCAAATAGCCGTGCAAACTATTGCTGGACCAGATGCAAATTTTTCAGCTTCACTAACTGGCTTATCGGCTGGTAGCTACACTTTTTCCGTTTATAGTGAAGATATTAATGGTAACCGTTCGGCATTGTTCACCTTCTCTGTTTATGTAAGTTCCGGTGCCAGTACAAATATTAGTGGTATTTATATTACGCCGACTATTGATGTTGATAAATCTCAGGTTCAACAAGGTGATAATATTGCAATTTTTGGACAAACTGTGCCAGATTCAGAGGTAATTATTTCAGTTAACTCTGAGCCAGAACACTTTAGATATGCCGATGCTGATCAAGACGGTATTTATCTTTATAATTTTGACAGCTCGGTATTAGCCATGGGCTCTCATCACACCAAATCTAAATCAGCTTATAATGGTGATATTAGTACTTATGGCGAGCTAATAGGTTTCTTGGTGGGTGATTCTAACATTATGAACGAAGAAGGCACTTGTGGTGCTGGCACGGGAGATATTAACTGTGATGCAAGCGTAAATTTAATTGATTTTTCAATTGCTGCTTACTGGTACATGCGTTCCAACCCACCAGCTAATGTTGATTTAAATAGTGATAGCGTAGTTAATTTAATTGATTTTAGTATCATGGCTTACTATTGGACGGGTTAATTATAAGTATATGAAAAATTATTTTATCAAAATTACTTTATTATTTGCGTTACTTGTTTGTCCGACTGGCTTGTTAGCAGCTGAGATAAATTTTGATCGAGCTAAAACTGAAATGGCCGTTGATCAGCAATTTATATTACCACTTTATCTTGATACGGCCGGTGATGTTGTAAATGCTTTTGAAGGAGAGATAAATTTTCCAAGTAATTTATTGAAAGTAAAAGAAGTTCGTTATCATGATTCTTTTATTAATTTTTGGATTGAAGCACCAAGTTTACAAAATAATAAAATAAAATTTTCCGGTATTGTCCCAGGTGGATATTTAGGACAGAAAAGTTTAGTTTTATCGATTGTTTTTGAAGCTTTACAATTAGGCAGTGGTCAAGTTTTTTTAGATAATTCGCAATTATTATTAAATGATGGAGCCGGAACCCAAGCACCTCTTGAGTTACAAGGTTGGAATTTTGAAATTAATGATTCAGAGCCAATTATTTTAAATGAAATTAAGCCTATTATTGATAGAGATCCACCGGAAATTTTTGAACCAATTTTAACTCAGGTTGTAGATATTGCAGATGAACAGTTTATTTTGATATTTGCTACTCAAGATAAGGGGTCGGGTATTAGCTATTATGAGATTAAAGAAGGGCGTCGTGATTGGGTGAGAGCAAGCAGCCCTTATGTTTTGCAAAATCAAAATTTGGATGACGAGATAATGGTGAAAGCTGTTGATAAAAATGGTAATCAAAGATTGGCAACGCTCGAGCCACGATATGCCAAGCCATGGTATGCTAAAATCGAAATTTTTGGTATAATAGTACTTGTTATGCTACTAGTTGCTACAGCCTATGTATTAGGCAGTAGAGCAAAGAAATAGAAAGGCTAGGAGGTAAAAATAAAAATGTTTTTCAAAACAAAAACCAAAACAATTAGATTATTATTTTTGTGTGTTTTTGCACTAGTTTTTTTGGTTGCACCACTTGCAGAAGCGGCCAGTCTTTATGTATCACCATCTTCTGGTACTCATGGTATTGGTGATAGTTTTACTGTTGGTGTTTACGCTAATAGTTCTGAGCAAGCTTTAAATGCCATCTCTGGCACACTATCTTTCCCTACTGATAAGCTTGAAGTAACCTCAGTGTCTAAGGCAGGCTCTATTATGTCGCTATGGGTTGCAGAGCCTTCTTTTTCCAATAGTGCTGGTACAGTTTCTTTTGAAGGAATTGTTTTGAATCCGGGATATAGTGGTTCGGCGGGAAAGATTTTATCAGTTACTTTTCACACTAAAGGCGGGGGGTCTGCTCCGGTTAATTTTGCCACTGGTACTATTTTGGCTAATGATGGACAAGGTACAAATATATTGACCGGTTTTGGTAGTGGTAATTTTATAATAGAGTTAGAAGATACGACTCCGGCTGCACCAGAATCAGATACACCATCAGCAGTAACGGGTACGCCTAGTGCACCACAAATTAATTCAACGACTCATCCAAATCCAGATGATTGGTATACTGTGAGTGATGTAGAATTGAGCTGGTCGATTCCTCAAGGCGTGCTATCTTCTAGTTTATTGATCGGTAAAAAATCACAGGCCATTCCATCTGTAAATTATTCGCCAGCTATTGGCTATAAAAAAATTACAGATTTAGATGATGGTACTTGGTATTTTCATGTACGCTTGAGAAGTTCCGCTGGTTGGGGAGGAGTAACGCATTTCCGTTTGCAAATTGATACTAAAGAGCCAGAATATTTCGAGATCACTCAACAACCAGAAGATGATGCGACAAATCCGGTGGCTACATTTTTATTTGAGGCAGAAGATGAATTATCTGGAATTAGTCATTATGTAATCAAGATAGATGATGCAGAAGAGCAGATGTGGCAGGATGATGGTACGCACATATACAGAACTCCAGCATTAGCACATGGCAAGCACACATTGATAGCTAAAGCTGTTGATTTTGCTGGTAATGAGTTAGCCAATTTTGCAGAGTTTAACATAGAGCCTTTATCAGCACCAACTATTACTGAATATCCAAAGATGATAGATGATTGGGCTGATTTGATTGTTAAAGGCTCCACTTATCCAAATTCACAAGTAGTGATTTGGTTGCAAGAATCTGATGAGGCAGCCATGAGCTACTTTGTTCAAAGTGATGAAGAAGGCTTGTTTATCTTTGCTGCTGAAGAAAAGATAGATGAGGGTAAGTATAAACTGTGGGTCGAAGCAATTGACAGTAGAGGAGCGCGTACTTTGCCAAGTGACAAATTGGACATAGAAATTCAAAGACCAGCTTTTTGGAGAATAGGATCAATGGCCATTAATGTTTTGTCTATCATTATACCTTTGATAGCATTAGTGTTCTTGTTGATATTCCTAGCCATGTTTAGCTGGAATAAGGTGAGGGTATTACGTAAACGTGTTAGCCGTGAAGCTAATGAAGCTAATGAAGTTTTGAAGAAATCTTTTGCTGATTTACGCAAGAGCCTAGTTAACAATATTAGTTCTCTAGAAAAAGCTGGAACCAAGCGTAAATTAACAGCTGCAGAATCTCGAGTAGTTAGACAGCTCAAGAAAGATCTAAATATGACGGAAAAAGTTATTCGTAAAGAAATAAAAGATATTCAAAAAGAAGTAGAATAAAATATAAAATAAAAAACCTCTCGCATTGCGAGAGGTTTTTATATTTGAGTTTATTTTTTTAAGCTAGCAACTAAGTTAGCAAATGCCTTTGGTTTTTCTTCTGCAATTTGACTTAATACTTTACGGTCTAATTCAGAATTTTTTTTGTGTAATAGATCAATAAATCTAGAATAACTTAAGCCAAGTTCTCTAACGGCGGCGTTAAGCTTGGTTTGCCAAAGACGACGCATAACACGTTTTTTGATACGACGATCAGCTAAAGCATGTTGACCAGCTTTATTGATGGCAGTTTTGGCTTGTTTGATCAATTTTTTACGACCCCATTTATAGCCCTTAGTTTTTTTAAGGATGTTTTTTCTACGTTTTACATGGGTAACGCCTCTTTTTACTCTTGGCATATCTTTGATTTATTATTTTCAATTTATAAATAAGGCAAAAGCTTCTTTACGTGCTTTGCGTTGCTTTTTGATAATTGTTTGTTACTACGTTTGTTACGTTTAACTTTACCACTTTCACGTGAATTAAAATGATCCTGGCCACCAGTACGAATAAGTACTTTCTTTTTGCCGGTTATTTTAACTCTTTTTTTCAATGCTTTATTAGTTTTTAATTTCATGACTGTTAAATTATTTACTGATGATTGTGGTCAAAGTTCCACCTTGTTGTTTAATTGGCGCTTCAACTTTATGTTCAGCGGCAATGCCATCTAAAAATCCTTGAATAACTTCTCTGGCTTTATCTCTAAAAGCTTTTTCTCTGCCCTTGAGACGCAATTCTATTTTTACTTTGTGTCCTTGAGCTAAAAATTTTTCAGCTTGTTTTTGTCGAATAGCCATATCGTGTTGGCCAATCTTGAAAGACAGACGTAAGCCTTTTGTTTCAACTTTTTTTACTTTAGTTTTAGCTTTTTGTTGGTTACGGCTTTGTTCATATTGAAACTTTCCGTAGTCCATGATACGACAAACTGGAGGATTAGCCAAAGGAGATACTTCGATTAAATCAAAGCCCTTACTTTCAGCTAGCTCTAAAGCTTTGGCCGTTGTCAAAATTCCGATATTTTCATTTTGGTCGTCGATAACCATGACTTCCGGTACGCGGATATAATCGTTAACTCGAAATCTTTTTTCAACAACTCTATTTTTGCTAAAACGTCTTTTTGTTCTAATGACTGTGTTATTAATTGTTATTTTTGGACTTGCGACATTCGCTTAAACGAATAATACAAGTTAATAAAATTTGGTGGAGATGAGGGGGATCACACCCCTGTCTAATAAATTGCCAAATAAATTTCTACAAGCTTAGTTGATTTGGTTAAATTCGACCACAGAGCTTTGTAATCAACAAAAAACCAGTAGCCTAGTTGGTGAAGAGTCAAAATATTCAGCCAACACCAAATATTTTCTAGCTCAAATTTATGACGCCCGAAAGCAAATCTTGAGCAAATTTTCAGTGGGCGGTTTTAGCATTTTAGGCTAAAACTGGTGAAAGTTGAGGGACTTGGAAAAGTCCTTTGGCTTTCGCAAATAAGTTTTCTGCACTTATCTGGGTTGACCATTTTTATGAGTGATCAGCTCAGCTTGCCACTTATTCTTTCATTTATCATCGAAGATAAAACATCCCCATGAATAAATTTATTGATAATTTTTCAATTTACGAGCGATTTCACGGTCAATATCCCGTTTTTTCATCACTTGGCGCTTGTCATGTTTCTTTTTACCCTTTACTAGAGCAATCTTAACCTTAACAAGTCTGCGCGTAGTATACACCGAAATAGGTATAATTGTCAAGCCTCTTTCTTTGGTTTTGCCTATTAAATAGTCTAATTCTTTGTTTTTTAGCAATAACTTACGGTCTTGTTCAGGATTGTAGTTTTTTTGGTTTAAACCGGCCTTTTTATAAGGGGAAATATGCATATTTTTAATCCAGGCTTCTCCAGCTTGAATTGAAACAAAACTGCCACGGAGGTTTATTTGGCTTAATTTAGCAGCTTTTACTTCAGCTCCAGTCAATACTAAACCAGCTTCAAATTCTTCTAAAACTTGATAGTCATACAAGGCTTGCTTGTTGTGAGCCAAAGTGGACATAAATTTTATTTTAAGGCATTATAATAGTAGGCGTTTATGCTAATGTCAATGTAGCATAAATACGTTTCTTAATAAAGACCGAGATGTACTAGTTCAAGGAGGGTATTATGCGCAGATCTAAGAGTAATGATATCAGAAGAAAGAAGAGTGGTGATATCAAAAAAAAGAAACGAGATCTTGTCGTATTTATCAGGGATTTTTGTGAAAATGTACAAAATCCGAATTTGTCCTTTATATCCAGAAGGAGGTTACGCGCCGTTAGTTTTGGTGAATTACTTCGAGCTAAAAATGTTATAGAATCTGGGCAAATGCCTAGATTATTGTTAAATATGTTAGCCGAACATCGAAGCCATCAACAGCGTAGACAGGAGGAGCGCCAATTAAGAGAGCGGTTTGCTTATGCTGTTGTAAGATGATTATTTAGAACTCGTCATGATACATGGCGGGTTTTTTATTTTATTTAAGATAGATTGACAAAAACTAGATTATATGCCATACTATAGATAATTAAGTTCTTCAAAATCAATCAAATCAAGGGAGGTCAAAATGGCACGAGGATTCTCTGGTCTGACTAAGACTGAATTGGTGGATTTTCTCTTTGGCTATTGTCGGGGCAAAAAAGCTTTTTTGTGCATCACTAAGACAATGCTGCGCAAAGTCAGCTCAATTGATCTGGATAAGGCTAGGTATGCGCTTATTCATGGCAGTAAGCCTAGGCTTTTTAGTAGGCTAGCTGAGTTTGAGTTAGCCAAAGGTGTTGATCGGCGCAAAGAAGCAATTGATAAAATCTGGTGTTGGTGCAAGAAAAAGCATTATGATCAGTATTTTGGTCGAGGTGCACTTGAGAATCAAAAGGATAGGGTTCTATGGACTGCTGTGGCAGCAATTAACCATAATACCTTTCCTAGGTTAATTAATTATTTGTTGTTGAAACATAAACAAGAACATATGACTTGATTTGATTGACAAAATTTTAACAAGCCCGATTATTGCAATCGGGCTTTTTTAT
This sequence comes from uncultured Gammaproteobacteria bacterium, assembly GCA_964645825.1. GTDB lineage: Bacteria > Patescibacteriota > Patescibacteriia > UBA1558 > GWA2-36-10 > JABIAL01. The sequence goes on along the minus strand of CAZXZY010000016.1, from coordinate 4,099 downwards.
TTTTGCCAAAAAACTATCAAATATTCTAAGGTTTGTTTAAAATTATTTTTTAATAAATTCACTTCTATTTTTACTTGATGGTCAGTATAGCGCCAGTTTTTATTTTGTTCTAATAATTTGGCTAATTTTTTATAATCTAGTTGATTTAAGAAGTCTAATTTAACAAGTTCTTTATCTTTGGTTTTATAATTTTCTATATTTATAATATTTGTATTTTGCGCTAAAATTCGAATTTTTTGGAGCCACAAAATATTTTGGTGATTTTCATTGCTAGATTTTTGTTCCAAAGCTTTTAGTTCATCAAGATTTTTTGTGCGGCTAATTTGTTGGTAAAAATGTATTTTTTCTTCTGGCGTAGAGAAAAAGTTTTTTGGCAGCACAGTGGCTAAATTTAATTTTATTTCTATATCTCGCCATGGTTTGTTTTTTTGGCCTTTGATTTCTGCTACAGTTTCAGAAATAAGTTGTTGGTATAAGCCTAGGCCAATGCTTTTTACTTTACCACTTTGAGCTTTGCCTAAGATTTGTCCAACGCCACGTAGCTCTAGATCTTTATTTGCCACTTTTTTGTCTTATTGCAAGAGACAAGAGAGTGGCGTTTTTCTTTTCGCTAAAATAACGCCATTTTATTTTATTCATTGACGAAATTTTTTATGATTTTGTTAAAATTGAATATAAATTAAAGCTCAAGACCGCATAACGGGTGTTATGTGATGTTTTTATAAAAATCCTATTTTATCTTATTGTTATCTATTAGAATATCTTTCACAGCTTTTTTAATAATAGTTACAAATTTATCCCAATCAGATTTAATTCCAATTTTCTCTTTTTTTACGTCTTCAAAAAGTTGTTTAATTGCCCCGCCTTTCTCAGAGGAAAAAGCTTTTCTTCTTTCTTTTTGTATTGTTTTTATTTCATTAGGATCTATAGTGCCTAAAGAGCCAAATTCTAAATACATATCCTCGCTCAGGTCAGTGGCTTGCATGAGTAAGATTTTTATCTTTTCAAAAGCTTCTTGGATTTGAATAATCATTTTAGGGTTATCTAAATAATAGTCACCAAGATATTTTTGTAAATATTCCCAACCTTTGTCCCACGCTCTTTGCTCCTCAGCACGCGTAGCTTCAAAGTTGTCTAAACCCATGTCATTCCCCTTACCATCTTTGATGAGGTGACCGATTTCATGAGCAGCTATAGCAAAAGAAATTGCCTCATCTGAATCTGGTAGATAAATATCATCTTCTGAATTAGCGCGTCCCCAGATTTCAGGATCATAAAATGGATTTTTTTTAATTTCTAGCGGGGCATCAGTAGATTTTTTTATTATTATATTTGGTTCATTCTCCTGAACATCAGGAGAAAGTTTTTGTTCTGTAAACATAGTTAGTTTTTAGGATTTTTATAAAAATGTCGTATAACGTTTAAGGATATGAGAAGTTGCGACTGTAAGGAGCAATTTGGGTTGAAGCTCTGCAAGAGCTGAACCTCATATCCTTTGTTATGTGTCCCGAGCGTAGCTTTGCGGAGCGAGATTGCAACGTGGTCGGAGCGAAGCGGAGAAGTCATTTTTTTATCCTTATTATTCTTTTGCAGAGAGATTTTATCATTATTCGAAAATTTAATTTTTTTCGTTTCTATTTTTTAGAAGAGGGGCTGGGGGTGAATTCTAAAAAATAGAAACACCTTATTTACATCCATTATGAAGTTTCCACTGTTCTTCATGTCCTATTTTAATAGCCCATTCTGGGGCTTCACACCCTTCTTTTATATTTGTGATAAGATTATTCTCATCTACAAAATTTATGCTTCTCGTTTCATTAGTACTGATAGCTTCACTCTTAAAAGTATCTTTTTGCATTATCCCAAAGGTTGGAATTGTTATTACAAAAGCAATGAATAAAAAGACCATTGTGAATTGTGGAAAATTTATTTTTTGGATTTCATCTTTTGCAGTGATTTCACAAGTTTCACCGGGACAAAGTTTTGCTTTTTCTGTATTAAAAAGATTGTAAATTTTACAGCCAATACAAATACCAAATGCTGTTTCAAAAAATAACAGTATCAAACAAGCAAGACAAACAAATAAATTTATTGGACCAATAACATTATTTACAACAACAAGAAAAAACATTGTTATTGCTAAAATAAAACCAATTGCCCATGCAAATCTTTTTTGAGGTGCTCCTACATATTCAGGTTTTTGATTTTGTACAAAAAATCTTCCAATAATAAGGCTTGGAGAATATTTTGGATTTATAAAAATCCTAATGAAAAAATCCACTAAAAATGCTACTACAAAGATTTTTGTATAATAAAAATTTCCTGTAAGCCAAGAATTCATAAATGAAATTATTGCAAAAAAGAAAAGTATTCCTGCACTTGCTCTTACTTCTCTTTCGTTAAGAACTCTAATATCAAAGCCTTTTATCTTTTCTCCAAAGTAAAAAATGTTTTTCATAGTTTTCATAGTGTTAAAATATAAATTTTTCTGTATTTCTCAATTAAAAATTCATTTTCGGAACGAAATGGAGAAAGTGCCTTTTACCCCCCCTTTATTAACTTTTGAAAAAAATTAAATTTTCATTCCTTATTTTAAAAATCTCTCTGCAAATCATTAATTTGTTAAAAAAATGATTACATATAAC
>CAZXZY010000016.1:0-1354 GCA_964645825.1 uncultured Gammaproteobacteria bacterium | reverse complement strand
TAACAGGTTCGTGTGTGCGAAGTCATATCTTAACGTTGTAGTATAATATTATCAGAGATTACTACATAAGTGAAGATATGATTTGAGTGGAGCGACTTTAATTTGACTTAAAATTATTTAAAAAACAGATAAACATTACTTTACCTGTTTTTTAATAGATGTTTCGCGTAACCGCACACACAGTGTTGTGTGATGTAGGTAGTATTTTATTATTTTTTCATTGTTGTTATATTGTTGCTAATATGACATTAATGACAAATACTAGCGGTATAGTAATCCATCCAAGTTTATTTGCAAGTTTAGCTTTTTCTGGATATTTTTTTCTAAGTCCATAGTACATTATAAGATTAACATTTACTAATGGACCAACAATTCCAAGGATAATAGTGAGAATTTTTTCTTTAGTTGATAATAGCTCATTTGACGTGTTACCTTTTTGTATTTTTTTGTTTAATAGCACAACATAAATAATGGTAACTATAGTCGATGTGAATACAATTATTTGAAATATTTCCATAGGGTTTTGATAAATTATATTATTTAAATAAAAATTTGTTATATTCGACCAAAGAAATAGTAGAAAAAATAATAAAATAATAACTATTTCATATAACTGTCCACGGTATGCGAAGTTGCGTAGCTCACGTGCTGGTATAATTATCTCAGAAACCAGCTAAGTGAGCAAGTAATTTGCACGAAACCCTAGCCTTTTGGGCTAGGGTGTAGTCGCATACTGGGTGTTATGTGCTGTAATAAAAGTCGATTTTAATTTTGGTCATTTACTTTTTTAAATGCATGATTACATTGTCCATCGCTTAGTTTTTCAGCCTCTTCTATCCATTTATCTCCATCTTCTATTACGTATATATCAGTTAAGTCAACTCTTGAATTTTTTTCAATTATTGCTTCGAGAAGCTTTTGACTCATTGTGCCTGAACCACATGCACAGTAACTATCTAAAGAGGGAATTTGTTTAATAAACTCTATAATTTGATTTTCAGTTACTCCTTGCATGGGTCTAATATAATTATTTTTATCATCATACCTTATCTTGTCATGAACAAAAGCTTCTTTTACTTCTCCTGATAAACCTAATTCATTTGCAGTATCAATAAGTTTGTTCATTGTTATTGCTTCTCCATGTGCAGAGTCAATAAAGGATTCTTTTTCTTCTTTGTGTCGATCTTCCATAGCTTCAAATGAAGCTTGGTCAAATTTTTCTTTCATAATTTTTTCATTAAGTAATTAATAATATTTAATTAAATTATAGTACAAAGTATATTGTTTGTCTAAAAATATAAATTGCCAAAGTTATCTAAAAAATACAAATCGACCTTTTATTATTGCATATAAC
>CAZXZY010000015.1:0-16974 GCA_964645825.1 uncultured Gammaproteobacteria bacterium | reverse complement strand
GTAGCATTCAGCGTAGTAAAGAAGCCCAATAGCTTTGGTAAGACAAACACGGATATCACCACCATCAAACCTAAGATGGCAATAAATATCACCATTGGATAAAGCATGGCCGCTTTTATTTTACTACGTAAAGTATAATTCTTTGACTGCTGTGTTGCCACAATCTCTAGATTTTTTTCTAGCCTACCGCTAGCCTCACCAGCAGCTATCATATTTACAAACATGCTATCAAAAACCCGAGGAAATTTTTTTAAGGCTGCTGACAATGAATTGCCCTGCTTAACATGAGCGGATATTTTTTTGAGGAGATTAGACAGCGCGGAGGAACTTTGTTGAATCAAGGTGTCCAAGGCTTCATCAAGTGGCATGCCAGCTTTAATCATAACTGACAAATGCTTGGCAAATACCATTTTGTCTAACAACCTTACCCGGCCAAAACTGATATTCATTTGCAAGCCAACTTTGTTTTTAGTAGGTACAATTTTCAAAAGATTGCCCCCTTTTGCTCCTAATTTAGTCCTAGCTTCGGCTAAATTAGTCGCCTCAATTTTTCCTTTGACGATTTTACCTTTTTGAGTAGCGATTTGATAAGAAAATAACATATACAAATAATTTATTTATTGACGAGTAACACGTAAAATTTCTTCTAAAGTAGTTTGCCCAGAAACTACCTTATCAAAACCATCTTCTAGCATAGTAGTCATGCCGTTAGCTTGAGCTTGCTCTTTTATCTTATCTGAATCTGCTCGTGTTGTGATCAAGTCTCGCATACTATCATCAATCTCTAAAACTTCATAAACACCCATACGACCAGCGTAGCCAGTGTGATTACATTTATCACAGCCCTTACCTTTATAAAGACGAACATCCTTCAACTTATCTATGTCTAAAAATTTATCAATATCGATCATCTTTTTTATGTCTTCAATTTCTTTATCAGACAAAGTATAACTAACAATACATTTCAAACAAATACGCCTGATCAAACGTTGGGCAACCACTACATTTAGCGTAGAAGCTACTAGAAATGGCTCAATATTCATATCCAATAAACGAGGTAAAGCTGTTGCCGCATCGTTGGTATGCAATGTTGATAAAACCAAATGACCAGTCATGGCAGAATTAATAGCTATACTAGCTGTTTCTTCATCTCGGATCTCACCAACCATCATAATATCTGGATCTTGACGCAAAAGAGATTTTAAACCGGCAGCAAAAGTAAGGTTGGTCTTAGCATTAACCTGAATTTGGTTAATCCCCGCCAAATCATACTCCACCGGATCTTCAATGGTACAAATATTTACATCTCTTTTGTTGATAATTTTGATCAAGGCATACAAAGTAGTGGTCTTACCAGAACCAGTAGGACCAGTGACTAAAAGCATGCCAAAAGGACGATGAATAGCTTGCATTACTATTTCTAAATCCCTCCCCTTCATACCTAGATCTGTAAGGTTTAATTGCTGTCCCTTGGCAGCTAATAAACGCATAACCACTTTTTCACCTTGAGTGATCGGCACAATCGAAACACGAATATCCACCTTATCTCCTTCCACTTTTGTCACAATCTTACCATCTTGTGCCGAACGTGTTTCGTCAGTTCTTAATTTGGATAAAATTTTGAGCCTAGTGACTATAAGTTCCAGAATGCTTTTTGGCAAAGTCAAAACATCGTGTAATACACCATCTATCCTAAAACGAATCTTTACGCTTTCTGCTGTCGGCTCAATATGAATATCTGAAGCGTGATTAGTATAAGCATAGCTAAATAAATCATCCACCAAACGTACAACTGAAACATCTTCGGCACGTGAGCCTTGAGCTGCCACTGCGTGTTTTTGAATAGTAGTAGCATATTCCTGTTGAATAGCTTTGCGATAAAGACCAAATGAATTTTTGATATCAAACTCTGTAGCATAATAAGCAACTACCTTATCACCCACCTTTTTCTCCAACATCTTTATCATGTTGTAATCAAATGGATTGTGCATGGCTACTTTCAAACCTTCTTCATCATGACGAAAAACAACCATTTTTTGTTTACGAGCCACAATCTCTGGCAATAACTTGAGGACGTCTATTTTAATTTGTTCTTTAGCTAAATTCACAAATCGAACATGTAAACTATTTGCTATCAACTGCCCAACTTCTTCTGATTTAATCAAATTCTGCTTGATTAAAAATGTAACAAAGTTTTGTTTGTTCTCTCGAGCAGATTTTAGACTAGCATCCAAAATCTCGGGCTTCACCAAACCTACCTTGCTAATAATATTATGAATTTTTTGATCGGAAATAATTGACATAAATTTTTTATAAAGATGACAAACTTGTTAGCCTTGTAATTTATAGCCACAACTAGGGCAAAATGTATAATTATTTTTTAAATGGCCTCCACAAGATGGACAGAAATTAAACTTTTTATTAGAAGTTGCAGCGGCTGGCGATGCTTCCTGAATTGGCTTTGATTTTCTGATACTTTTTTTGACTATTTCTTTAGCAACATCCTTCAAAGATGCAGCGGCTGGTCCTTTATCTGCTTGTTCACCGGCTTTTAAGACTGCTTCCGTTTTAGCTTCTTTCATGGCTACTTGATGACTTTTTGCCACTACGCTCTTACTACGTGTTTTAGAGTTCAAAATATGACTAATCTTATTGATGATCACGCCCAGAGTTGTACTATCTTTAACCAAATAATCAGCCGCTCCCAAATCTAAGCCTTTCTGTCTGTCTGCCTCCTGACCTAAATTAGACAAAATAATTACTGGAATAGCGGCTGTAGCAGGATCACTTTGTAAAGCAGTCAAAACTTCAAAGCCATTTTTCTTTGGCATAATCATATCCAAAATAATTAAATCTGGATCTTGACTACGCGCTTTCGACAATCCGTCTTCTCCGTCTACTGCTAAAATGACATCAAAATTTTGCTCACTCAACTCTGAATCATAAACCTTACGCAAAAAATTATCATCATCAACAAATAAAATTTTTATTTTTTCTTGACTCATAATTAATCAAACAAATAATCTGTATTTAAAATAAGTACTGGTCGACCTGTGGCTGCTATCGCTACAAAACTGACCACTTTATTTTTCTTTAACACTTTGGGTATACGCTTAATGACAACCTCTTCCTCTCTAGTCGTTTGCGGTAAAGGTAATAATAATTTTTTATTATTATGCTTTATGATGGCTATGTTCTGTGTAATTATTGGTAATCTTTTTACAGCTAATATTTTACCTAAAGAAACTACTGGATATCTAATTTTTTTATAAACAAATGAATCCTGTTTATCAAATGTAGTAGCCTTTGGTAAACGAACAACTTTATCAACTACTGCCAAAGGCAAAGCTACGTGGAACTTACTAATTTGGAAAACTAAACTACGGAAAATAGAAATAGGTAAAGGTAATAAAATAGTAAAACGAGCGCCTTTATTTTTATTACTTTCAAGAGATAGGCTACCTCGCAAATCATGAACTCTCTTTTGTACTAAACTCATACCAACTCCTCTGCCACTTCGCATATTTGTAGATTTGCTAGAAGAAAATCGACTATCAAAAATTAATTTCTTTGTATCTTTTAAACTCAATTTTTTACTTTGAGCCAGGGTAATAATTTTTTTCTTGACCGCAATCTTAACTATATTTGACCAGTCTATTCCTTGGCCATTATCGGCAACTATTATTTTTATCTTGTCATTAACGATTTCGGTGCGGACAATAATTTGACCGTCACTCTGTTTTTTTGTAATACCATGTACAACTGCATTACGTAATAACTGAATAACAATATCCATCACATCATCCAAAATAGATTTATCTAATGACAGGCCATTATCTTCGATGATCAAGTCTACTTTTTTCTTTTCTTCTTTTGCTAATTCTCGGACCAAGCGAGGTATAGGAGAAAAAATCTGTGCCAATGATAAAAGTCTCATTTCTTTGATTTCTCTACGTAAATCAGCTATGATTTTATCAATTTCCAGGCAAGCTTGAGCCAATTTTACATCTTCAGCTATCATGCATTTGACATTCATCTTTGCTACTAAAAGAGTATCAACGATTCTTTGTATCTTATCTAACCTTGCTGTGGGCACTACTATTTCCAGTGGCGTATAAACGCTAGATTCAGAATGAGTCAAATAGCTCAAAGGGTCTCTTTTTTTCTTTTTTCTTTTTACTTTTGATTTAATAGTGGGACTATTCAAAACTTGCTGTAAATTTTTGATATGTGCATCTAAGGACGATTCTTTACCATGCAAAGAAATATTCTTAAAATCTTTTTCTAAAACCTGTAATGTTTTGAACAAAACATCTAAAATCTTTTCATTGACATCTAAATCTTCGTGCAATAAAGCATAAAAAATATCCTCTGCAGCATGTAAAACCTGAGCGGTTTTTTTATAATCCATAGTGGCTGCTGCGCCTTTCATAGAGTGAGTCAGACGTAAAACATCTTCAATCAGATAAAGATCATGAGGCTTGTTTTCCCAAGACAAAAAAAGATTGGACAATTTTTTTAATTGTTCAGTAGCTGTGTCTAAATAAAAATTTTGATATTTATTATTAGTCATCTAAATTAATCTCATTTAAGACTAGTCGGACTGATAAAATTTGTATCTTTTTCTTATCTACCAAAATATATTGTTTTAAAATATTTTTTTCCTTTTTTTGATGAATTACTTTGCTAACTATCTCTCCTGCCAATTCAATAACCCAGCCATAATAATGATGCTCAAATTTTACCATGGCACATTTTTCATTTTTCTTCTTAACTTTTAAGCCAAAAATACTAGCCGTATCTAATAAGGTAACAATGTGACCATTGTGATAAGTAAAGCCCATTATGCGTTTGTCTGTCTGAGGAATTGGTGTGATTTCTTGGATATGAAAAAAATGATAACTACTAGACACAGGCAAAGCGTACTGATGACCATCAATTTGCACTAAAATAAATTTTTGACTTTTATTTGGCATATTATTTTGATTTCACCAAAAAATTTAACCTACTAGCTACTCTTTGCAAACTATTAAACGATCTATTTAATATTCTAACAGTATAGACTTGCTTTTTCATAGCTTCGCTAACTTGCCGAATATCCTTTGACAAATTTTGTGTGCCTTTGCCATGATCCACTATGATATCATCAATTTGCTGTGCAGCTCGACGAACATCCTTACTCTCTTGGTCAATAATCTTTATATCCTTACAAATTTGTTTTGTCTGATTGCTAATCTTGGTTAAAAAATTAATAGCTTGACTAACGGTGGTAATATTCTTTTCTGTTTCATTAAGCTTATTGTTTGAAGTCTGCTGAGTTTGCTTTAATTGTCTTTGCATATCGCCAGTCAAGCCTGTGATGCTAATGGCCGCTTGTTGACTGACCGAATTCAATTACCGTATTTGATTAACTAAACTGCTAAATTCCTCGGAATTCGTCGTTTTACTAGCTTCGATAGTGGCGTTCAAGCTTAAATAACGAGCTAAATCCGCCATTGATTCTACTCGCTGAGCAATAATCTGCACTTTCTCAGTATATTCATCCAAAGCGAAGTATAGTTTTTGATTAGCTGTGGATAATTGCTTCACAGACATCAAACCGTCTAGAGCGCTTTTAGATTTTTGTTCACTATCTTTGACTAAATTATCGATGATAGAGGTATTCTGAGCCGTTTTATCTATCTTGTCACCGATGCGCTTAATAGAATTTTTAATGTCTACATCTGCCCGATGATTGACTTTAATAGTTGATTGATATTGCTTGACCTTAGTGACCAGTAAACTAATTTTATCTGCGTTGTCTTTATTGATTTCACTCAAGGTATCAAGAGATTTTTCAAAAATATTGATTATTTTAAAAATTTCCGAAGTTTGTTCTGCAAATAAATCATTATCAGACAATCTAAAATATCGAGCTGCTATAATAGCTAAAATGATAACCAAACATACAATCAAAATAAAGCTCAATATAATTTGATCGCTGGCTAAAGACAATAAATTTGCGTGTGGCTGGATAGCTTGCCATAAAATAGATAGACCAAAACCAAAAGTCACCAAAGCTACGGTTAAAAACCAAATAATGAATCGAAAATAATTTTTGTTTTTGCTAAAATACATAGCTTAAATATCTACTAACAACTAAAGTTTAGGTTATTAGTAAATTTTTTATTTTTGTTTGTTATTTTATTTCAAAAAATAATAAAAAGATAAGAAAACTCTTACCTTATTATAACATATTTTGGTTGTAGAACAAAGAGTTCTTATTCATCAATAACGCTCTATAAAATTTGTAATTTTTTATGTGGTTATTCAATTTCTAAAATAAAAAAATAATGGTACTTATTTAAAATTGGACTAAATTCATTTAATATTTTAAATTCTTTATTTATTTGCTGACGAATTTTTTTTAATTTATATTTTCTTCGATCTATTTCCCAATAATGTTGTCCTGATTTTTCAAAACCAGAAAATTTGACTGGCACTTTGATGCTCCAATCAAAAAAATTCTTTTTAAACAAAGTACGAATAAACGGAAACTTGATAATCATTTCAAAATAAGATACTCGATAAGGTAAAGATATGATGACGTATTTCTTGCTCACTCTTTTTATTTCGGACAGAGCCTGAGTAAAATCTTCAAAAGGAATATGCTCTAATATTTGACAAGCTATCACCAAGTCAACAAAGTTGTCCTCTGCTTTAATATCTCTAACATCGGAAACAATATCTGCGCCTGTTTTTTCATCAAAATCACAAGTTATTACTTTTTTGCCGATATTTTTTAGATAATTTGCTACAACTTCACCACCTATGCCAATTTCCATAACACTATCTATGGGCATTTTTCTAGCCTCATCAATTTGATGATAATAAGAGATAAAACGTTCCAAGGTGTCATATTTCTTACTTCTATACCCAGCAGCGTCTACTTGCACGTGATGATTTTCATTATGTTCTATTTTTTGCATATTATTTTAAAAATAAAAAATTGTTAATTTTCAATAACACCTTGTAATAATTTTAATTTCTCCTCTGCTTCTTTGATATTTGGAAATCTATTATGATTATCTTGCAAAAGATTTAAGGCTGCCTGTAAGTATTCTTGACTATTATCTTGATCAAGCCAAGACAGCTCATAATAAGCTTGCGCTAGATTATATATCACGTCTGGTCTATGTGACACCGTCAATATAGGAATAATATCTTGATAATAATTAATGGCCCTTTCTAAATCACCAGCATTTAAATAAACATTAGCTGTCAAATAATATAGTTTGGCATCCAAGGGATGCTGTAAGGCTGCTTGATTGGCATAAAATAAAATTAAATTATACATTAATTGCTTTTCTTCAATGGTCCAATTATTTTTGTCTACCACTTGTGTTAATACAAAACTTAAATCTTGCTGATAAGCTGGCGCTAATTGAGAAACTTCATCTGCTAATTGCACAACTTCTAACAATGAGCTATTAGTATCCGTAACCTGAATATTTTTTAACTGCCGATTAGCTAATATAGGCTTATAAAGTAAGCATAAACCCAAAATGATAAATAAGCATAAAGCTATTATGAAGCGCGAATAAGATTTATTTAATTTTAACTTTATTTTCTCATGACTTAAATAATAAATAAAAGCTAAATAAATAAAATAAATTAACCATGATACAACGGTATCAAAATTGAAAAATAAAAAAATAGCATTAGCTAGTAGGCCCATCCCCAAAAGCCAACGAATTTGACTGCTATATTTTTCTAGCTTTATTTTTTTTAGATAAAAAAATGGCAAAGCTAAAAACATGAGATAAGCTAGTAAGCCTACAATACCACCTTCTACTAAATAATCTACGTACTGGTTATGTGCCTTATCAAACCACATACGGCTACCAAACCCTTGATAAATATCTAAATTAATATACTTATTAAATGGAATATCAAAATTATTTCTTCCCCAACCTAAAAAAGGCTTATCTTGCCATCCCTCAAAACCCGCCTGCCAAGCATTCAGCCTAGTTTCTGTGGTGGTGTCTGAAAAGCTATATTTGGTAAAACGCTCACTCAATCCGAAATAACCAGCAAATACAAGTAGCATAACTATAAATAATAAACTTAGACTTTGTTTTATGTTTTTCGCCCACCAAAGTTTTATAAAATAAACACTCAAAATAAATAAAGAAATTACTAAGCTCACAAAAGCTGCTCGAGATTGAGTTGCTAAAATGGTGGGTAAAATTAAAATAGCTATAATAAAATGCAAATATCTCAAACGTTTATCAAAATACAACAAAACTAAACTAAGCCAAAAACTTAGTATTAAATAATGAGCCAAAAAATTAGGGTTACCGATCAAGGCAAAAATTCTGCCAACTTGCTGATCTGCAAATATAGGCCAAACAAATATTTGCCCGTATGACCAAATAATCATAGCCGATATCACCAATTGGTGAGTACGCAAAAATTTAAGCCAATCTTTTTTCTTGTTGAAAGCTAAAATTAAACCAAAAAATAATAGAAACCACCACAAAAAATATAACAAACCATCCATTCTCTGCCAGTCACCCCACCAACTTTTAGTCAAATCAATACTAAATATATTGATAACAAAAATAATAATAAAAAATAAAACAAAAATTCGCAAAAAATTAGATTTCCAAAAATCTTTTTTAACTGGTAAATAAAAAATTATAAATGGCAAGCTCAATAAAATAAAAAATATCAGCCAGAAATACTTACCAGTAATATATGGCTGATAAAAACCTAAGTGCAAAAAAATAGGTGTAAATAGAGTAAATGTTAGTAAGTATTGAAAAACTTTATTTTTCATGAAAAATTATTTGATATTACTCTCTACGATATCAACCATATCAGATAATCCTTGTGCCTGAGCCTGAAGGATTATATTATCTAATTTTTCTATCTCGTCAGCTTTAAACTTTTGTCCTATTTTACTCATATTCAAATTAGATAATTTAGTCAAAACATCATCTAATAAAATTAGATCCCGCTCAGCTAAGGCTACCTTCATTAAATTCCAGTATACGCCATTAACCCAAGGAGCTAGCTCTATTAGCTCTTGAGCTGTTCTTTTAGCTTCAACAAGATTGCCTTGCACCAAATATGCATCGGTTAAATGAAAATAAATATCTGGTCGTTGAGGAGCTAAAGCATGCATCTTATTTAAAAGATCTAAATTTTTATCTGCAAAACTAGGATCAAGACTAATAAAGTCGAAGTAAAAATTAGCTAAAAATAAATTAGTCCGTACATCATTAGGATAACGTTGCGTTATAACCTCTAAATATTGTTCTGCTGCAGTCAAAATCTGATACTTTGACTCTATGGAAATGTTTTGCCTAGCTATTGTTGATAAAGCAATACGATGTAAATTCTCCACTTTTTCTCTATCGCCCAATAAAGATAAATCCCAAGATTTTTGCCATTTTTCTAAAGATTCTGTTATTTGTTCATCAGTCGTCGACAGAGAAAAAGATCTTATAGTATTTACTAAAAGAAGATTTGATTTAGTGGGTTGAATAAAAAATAAATTAGTAACAAATAAAAATACGATAGTGCAAAATAAAACTACGATAATTTTTGGTGTTGGTTTTGGATTTTTAAAAATTTTGAATGACTTATCACCAACAAATAGATACCCCAACATTAAATACAAAATAACATTAGTGTTTAAACTATCAAAAATAAATAAATCATGAAATAAAAAGCTAATCAAAAAACTAATCCAAAAAAATGGAAACAGCCACTTTTTATCTACTTTATATTTTTTATATAATCTAATTATTAAATAAATAAATATGGACAAATATAAAGCTAGACCTACAATTCCTCCTTGCGCTAAATGCTGAATCAAAACATTATGTGGACGATCAAACCAAATTTCTGAACCTAAATTATGGAATATTTCTATAGGAAAATTTTTATTGAAAACATACATAAAATTTTCCTCACCCCAACCTAAAATTGGTTTTTCTGCTACACCCTGCAAACTACTTTGCCAAATCATCAAACGAGATTGAGTTGTAATATCAGATAAAGAAATACTAGTTAATTTATTAAAAATTGGAACTTGTTGTACCCAAGCGCTATCTTTTTGAATAAATAAACTACCTAAAAACACCAAACCAGCGATGAGTATAGATAAAATTATATAATATAATTTATTTCTTTTTTTTCTTTCAAACCATAGGTAAAATATAGCTAGTAAAAAAACAAATAATAAAATCCCTAAAAATGCTCCTCTAGTTTGTGTATTTATTAAAACAAATAAGAATAATACAAAGCTAAGGCTATAAAATATTCTAATTGGCCATCGTGGCTTTTTTAAAAATAAATAAAAAGCTAAAATCATATGTAGCATCATGTACGAGCCAACATATGCGGCATTGCCCAAAGTAGCAGTCAATCTAGCATCACCTGACGAAGCTATAACAAAATCTAAATTTAATTTTTGTCCCCAAGCTATCAAAGCTACTATCCAGGCTGCCAATAAAGATATATTAAAAAATAAACGCCAATCTTTTTTATCTTGTAACACTCCTAACAATACAAGCAAATACATGATCAAGTGCAACCAATTTGCTAAACCATCCATTCTTTCAAAATTACTCCAAAAACTAAAACCAAAATTTTGTCCTAATAAACTTGAAATTGTTAACGCAAGTACAAGTAACACGAAAAACCAAAAGCTCTTATTAAACTTTGGTCGTAAATCTTTGTGAAACCAAACTAAATATAAATAAATAAAAAAGATAAGCTCAATAATAAACCTAAATATTAAATTACGAGGAGCAATAAAAGGGAAATAAAAATCAGATAAGACAACTAATGGTAAGAATAAAACTAAGCCCAATCCGATTTTAACTACTAATAACAGATAATCGTTATAATCATTGTATCGGCGTAAAAAATTTAGCATAAAAATAGTAAATAATTTGATTTATTTAAATAAAATTGATTTGACAAAATGTGGTTATTTCTATTATAATATAAAAAATTGAGTAAGACAAACTTATGAAAAAATTTATCCTGTTATTGGTTGATATTGTACTACTATATGCCTCTTTATGGCTGACACTCTTGTTTAGATATAATAACGTAGATACGGAGTTATGGCAAAAACATTTCTGGCCATTCTCTATTGTATTTATTCTTTGGATCGTTGTATTTTTCATCAATGGCTTATACGAAATACGTAAAGTAAAAAATGACTATAAATTTTATGGCCGATTAGTTAGCAACTTACTGATCAATACCGCTATTGCCTTTACTTTCTTCTATATTATCTTTGATAGATTTAGTTATATCCGTCCCCAAAAAGTTCTAATCATCTTAGTGCTAGTTTTTGCTGTTTTGTGGATTGTCTGGAGAAAATTATTTTATATAATGATTGCTAGCGATAAATTATCAAACAATATAGCTATCATTGGCGTAAACCAGGAATCATTATTGTTAGCTGAAGAAATCATTCTCAAGCCCCATCTGGGTTATAAACTAAAATTGATAGTAAATCCTGATAATGTCCACCTACCAGAAAAATTCCAAATAGCAAAAACAGCCAGAGACTTAGCTAACCTAAAGCAAAATTTACAAGAAAATCATATCAGTACAGTAGTGGTAGTCAATGATGCTAAATATGGCCCAGAAGTAGCTCGTTATCTATTTGAAAGTTTGGATTTAAAAATAAATTATTTTAGTCTAACTGATTTTTATGAAAAAATAACTGGTAAAATTCCAATCACTTCTCTAGAAAAAAATTGGTTCTTACAAAATTTTGGCCAGACAAATAATCAATGGTTCTTGGTGATTAAAAGAATTTACGATATTTTCTTTGCTTCATTATTTGGCCTAATCACATTATTTATACTGCCAATTTTGATAATTATCATTAAATTAGAATCAAAAGGACCAATTATCTATAAACAAAAAAGAGTTGGCTTGGGTGGTAAAATATTTTACGCTTACAAGCTAAGATCGATGATGCACGATGCTGAACAAGATGGCGCTCAATGGGCCCAAAAAAAAGATAAGCGTGTTACCAAAATTGGTAAATTCATGCGTAAAACCAGATTAGATGAAACACCCCAATTTTGGAATATTTTAAAAGGAGAAATGAGCTTTGTTGGTCCTCGCCCAGAAAGACCTGAATTTGTGGAAACTCTAAAAAAAGAAATCCCCTTTTACAACGAAAGACATTTGGCTGAGCCTGGATTGACTGGTTGGGCTCAAATTAATTTTCCTTATGGGGCCTCAGTTGCAGATGCTAGAGAAAAACTACAATACGATTTATTTTATATTAAAAATCAAAGCATTGCTTTAGATATTTCTATTATCCTAAAAACTATCAATACAATTTTTAATGCCACTATGGGCAGATAAAATAATGTGGAACAAATTTAAAAATAAAACTTACCACCTTTTACGCTGGAGCGAAAAATACACCAAAACTGATATGGTGTATTTAACTAAAGGCGGTTTTTGGTTAACTACTGGAAAAATTATTTCGGCTATAGTGGGATTTATATTATTAATAATATATGCCAATTTTTTACCAAAAGAAACATTTGGTAATTTTCAATACATATTATCTATTATAGGATTATTATATATATTTAATCTACCAGGATTAGATACTTCACTGACCAAATCTATCACACAGGGATTCGAAGGATCAACCATAGATGTCTTGAAAACAAAAATAAAATGGAGCTCAATAGCTGGAATTATATGTCTAGGCATAGGTATATATTACTTCTCGCAGGACAATTATTCACTTGGTCTACCTTTACTAATTTGTGGATTATTTATACCATTCCTGGATTCTTTTACTGTTTATAATTCAGTTTTAATCGGAAAAAAAGAGTTTAAAACTTTAACATCCTATAGACTCATAACACAAATTATCTCATTTCTAGCTATCTGTATTACTGTTATTCTTTCAAATAGTCTCGTTATTTTAATATCTGTATACTTACTATCAAATACGATACTTAGAATATTTTTTTTCAAGTTGACGCTTAAAAATACTAAACCGAACACCACAAAAGATACTAAGACAATTTCATATGGCAAACACCTCAGTGCAATAGATGCATTGGGATTAATATCATTGAATATAGATAAGCTGTTACTGTGGTACTTCCTAGGTGCAGCGCAATTAGCGATTTATGTGCTAGTGCTATCACCAATAATGCATATAAAAAATCAACTCAATACGCTGCAGACTCTAGCCTTTCCTAAAATGGCCAATCAAGATATAGCAGTAATAAAAAAAACATTACCACAAAAAATGATAAAATTTTTTATTATTTTGGTGCCAATAGTTATTTTATATGTCATTTTAGCACCTTTTATATATAAATTACTATTCCCACAATATCTAGAAGCTATAAAATATTCTCAATGGTACATGTTAACCGTACTGTTATACCCTCAAAAACTCATTAGTCTGACACTAAAGGCTCATCAAAAAACTAAAGCTCTATATAAAATATCTATAATCAGCTCACTAGCCAGAATAGTGCTGCTCGTAATCTTATTGCCAATGTTTGGAATTATGGGTGCGATAATAGCTTTGGCTGCTCCATTGCTATTAAACACCGTCATGTTGGCATATTTCTTCAAAAAAATATAAGCTGGATTATCTATAATTCTCGCGTCTTTTGTGATTGAAATGTTTAAAAAAGAAATTATTTCTTGAGTCCCCTCTTAAATAACTAAATTTAAAATTATTTTTCCAGGCAGCAAAATTAAAACTTAATTGATCTCTGCGACTATTATTCTCAATCTCTTTCCACCAACACTCCATGGTTTTAATGACATCTTTTTCATTATGCCTTCTAATCACAATCATGCTAGAAATCAGCCCATTATGCTCTGGATAATGTAATGCTTTATATTTAGCCATTTGTTTTTTGATCAGCTCCGGTGAATCTTTGTATGTTTTTTTATTTCTAGCCGCATCTATCAGTATATTTGCCTCATCATAAATGCAGTCTCTCGAATCTTTGGTCTTTGTATGATCATAAGATGCAAAATTGCAATCTTTCAAATATCTTTTTATCAAACTATTAACATCTCTCTTTACCTGAATATTGCCATCTACCCACACGCAATACTCATACTCTGATAAAAACTTATGAGGTAATACTTTATAAATTCTAGCGCTTCTTACACTATCATCAAAGATTGGTTTTACTTTTTTAATTTGCCAAACATCAGATTTGAAATCTTGATCGGTAAAACAAATAAAGTCTACATTTTTGGGCACACATTTTGGATCTATCAAGTTATCCTTAGCGCCAAAAACAGCTGTATAAATTACAATGTTCTTTTTTATTTTTTTATTTAATAACATACTTGTCTGATTATTTTTTTCTTAAGACTATTGTGTATCCATTTTTCTCAAACTTGATAAAACCCAAAAGAGAAAATGTCTTTTTAACAATTTTCATAAGCATATCAACCAACAAAAACTTTGAGCCCCATTCTAAATGATCAGGATTTTTATGATACCTAAAAATTAATTTTTCTTTTTTATATTGACGAGAAATTTTTTCACCGGTGACATTATTAGTATTAGAATCATGACACATGTACTCTTCAAAAATACCCGGCCCATAAGGCTTTACATGTGTGAATTCTTCATAAAACCTATAATTCAATAAAGGCGCTGATATAACCAGCACTCCATCATGACTCAAGACTCTATCTATTTCTTTAAGAAAAGAAAAGAAATCTGAGATATTTAAATGCTCTATCATGTGACTACAATGGATAAAATCAACTGACAAATCATCAAATGGCAATTTATCTGGCGCAGTATAAAGCAAGCCATTCTTTTTATTACTTATCTCCTTATTATCATCCAACAGCCATACTTTGACATATTTTTCTAACAAATGTAAACGATCTACAAAAGAACCATCACCGCAACCTATGTCCAAAAGGACACTGTCTTTTTTCTTTGGCAAATAATCAATTGCTAAATCATAAAATGGCCCCCTTCTATTGGTAGAATATTTGTATCTATTTTTTAAATTTTTTACAACTCTCAAAAAATTCATATATTACATAAATTACTATTTAGGAGAGGCAACGATAACTATGTTTTGAATAAACTTTTTCGTAAATATACCAAAAAATTTATACACAAGCCACAAATTTTTTCTTTTGAAACTTTGCTTATATTTAGGCCAAGCATCATCTAAATATGCACTCTCTACTATTTTCCAATTATTTTTTTCTAATAACTTTTTTAAAACTACAAAATTAAAATAAACAGTGTGATTGCTATTAACACTTGGTTCTTTTTTAAATAATTTTTCAACTATACTAAACAAACTAAAAGCATTCGGAGTTGTAATAATCAATCTACCATTCAATTTCAAATTTCTCTTGCAAGAATCCAAAAACAAACCTAGATTAGACAAATGCTCTAATACGTCACCTGCAAAAATTATATCAAATTCTTTGCCAAAATTAAAATTTTCAGCTGTTTGTTTTTTATAATTTTCTTTTTTAATTAATGTTGTTTCATCAAAATCTAGATCCACACCAAAAACTTCTTGAGCTTGAGACAATAAAATATTATGTGGCCAATCAGGGCTATTAACATCCGCCTGCTCTCCCCAAAAGCCAACATCTAAAACAATATCATTATTTAAAATCTGATTTTTGATCAATTCTTTTTTTGACTTAAATATTTTCATGATAAAAATAATTTTTTAAACTCCTGTAAAATTTTATCTGAGTCAAATTTTTGACTAAAATCTTTAATTTTTTTAGAATACCCCGCTCTTAATTCATCATCTTTAAGTAAAGTTAACATAGCCTTGGATAAACTTTTATGATTCCCACTAGCTATAAGAATACCGTTATCAGCGTAGTCTATCTTATCACCTCCTAATTGCTTAGTACAATCTGAATTAGGGGCCAATAATTCTCTTGTGCCAGATCCACAATCTGTAGCGATAACTGCTAAGCCTAAAATACCAGCTTCAATCAAAACATTAGAAAAACCTTCATGAATAGACGTAGAAACAATAATGCTAGCATTTTTCATATAAAAATAAGGATTTTGTACAAAACCCGGTAAATAAACATCTTTAAGCTCTAAATCTTTGACTAATTTTTCCAATTTTTTTCTTTCTCCTCCTTCACCCAAAATTATCAATTGAGCATCAATTTCTTTTCTTATGCCATCAAAGGCTTTGATTAGTATTTCAAAATGTTTTTGGCCATCTAGTCGACCAACAGCTAAAATGGTGTGCTTGTTTGGATAAGACCATTCTCCTTGTTGAGATTTAATTTTAATTTCTTGCAAAAACTTTGGATTATAAATAACTTTAATTTTATTATTTGGAATGCCAGAAATTTTTTCTAGATCTAATGCTACATTTTTTGAATTAGCGATAATCATATCGGCTCTTGGGTATAATATCCTTATTAAGAAAGGTATAAGTCGATCTCTTTTCTTTTTATAATTTTCAAATAATTTGGAGAATAGTATCCCCACTCTAGCAAAAATTTTAGTTTTAGAAAAAGAAACTAATTTAGCTGTAATCAAAACTAAATTAGCATGCTCTGATGTGCCTAAAATAGCTACCGGCTTCTGTTTTTTTAAATATTTAGCTATCTCAAAAATAGAAAGAATAATTCTACTAGATTTTAAATCTATAATATTAATACGCTTGTCTATTTTATCTTCTATGCGGCCTTTTCTAGTAAATAAAAGTAAATCAACTGAAAAGCCATTGCTGGCAAACCATTTAGCCAAATCTAAGACGACTATTTCGCCGCCACCACCAAATAAGCTAATTAAGAAAAAAGATACTTTTCTTTTGTTAACTTCTTTACGCATTACAATAATTTTTTTAACTCTTGATTAATTACATCAAATGGAATTTTCCCTAAACGACAAATGTCGTCTTTTTGACAATTTTGCAAATATTCTTGGCCACT
>CAZXZY010000014.1:0-19726 GCA_964645825.1 uncultured Gammaproteobacteria bacterium | reverse complement strand
AACACCGTATTTGTGCACCTGTTGACATTTTACCTAGTTTCAGCCAAAGTGTAAATACCTTACTATTAATCACAAGTCATTATGAAAAGCGATTTTGAAAGGTCTGAAGAGCCTAATAAATTATCAAAAAAGAATCAATTAATACCACGAACTCATCCTTTAGCGAGATTAGCACAGGAGCTTATAATTCGAGGCTTTAGTAGGCGGACTATAAAAGCTTATCTTAGTCACAATCAGAAATTTTTAGATTTTATCAAAAAATCTGCCAGGGAAATTAATAATCAAGACATTAAAGATTATCTTTTGTCTTTAAAAATAAAAGGCTATACAAACACTTCTTTAAATAATGTTATTTCAGCTTTAAAGTTTTATTATCAGCAGGTGCTCAAACGGCGGCTGTTTTTTAATATAGTTCGTCCAAAAAGAGAAAAACATTTGCCACAAATTTTGTCTAAACAGAAAATAAAAAGTATTATTACAGCCGCCGCAAACTTAAAGCATCAATGCATTCTTAGCTTATTGTATGGTTCTGGTTTGAGAGTTTCAGAAGTGGTTACTTTAAAAATAGCTGAGATAGACTTGGATGAGAAGTCTGTGTTTATTCATAAAGCCAAAGGGAATAAAGATCGTTATACTTTGCTAAGTAAATTTAGTCTTGATTTGATTAAAAAATATTTAATAGATTTACCAGAGGAGCAGAAATATCTATTTGCAGGAGCAAAAGATAAAACACATTTACATCAGAGGAGTGTGCAAAAAATATTTGAACATGCTTGTCAAAAAACAGGCGTTAAAATTAATGTTAGCTGTCATAGTTTGAGACATAGTTTCGCTACTCATTTATTAGAAAATGGAGTGAGTATTCGGTATATTCAAAAATTATTAGGTCACCAAAGTATTAAGACTACGGAAATTTATCTAAAAGTAGCACGAGATTTTTGGCAAGATTTAGAAAGCCCATTGGATTAGGCTTATTTAAAAAATTGATTTTTTCTTCTGAATTAAGCTGAAAATTATCCAAAGATTCTGTAATCAGAGTGTGATCTGATTTTTTAGCTAATGGGTCAAAGATTATTTTTTGATTAGAGAAGCTTTGTAAAAATTCATGATAATTATGATTATAAATTAGCCAGCAATGATTCGGTAAATTATTAGCTAAGCTTTCTTTGTGAATTATTTGCGTTGGCCAGATGTCTATTTGTTTTACTTTTTTTATTTTCCCCATTTGTAGGGGATCGATTGTTTCAATTTGTTCTATTTTATTTTCCCAAATATTGAAACGAGAAATAATTTCGTTTTGGTAAATATCTACTAAGCTACCTTTGATACTAAAAGTATTATCTGACCAAGCTTGTTCACTTCTTTCTAGTCCTAAAGATGTTAAATCTTCTGGTAATTGATTTAGATTTATTTTTTGTCCGAGTTCTAAAGAAATTTTATTATCTTTTAAAGCTTGCCAATTAGCAATGGGTGTTTCTAGATTATTTATGGTAGTCAAAATAACAGCATGCTTATTTTGATAAATAGCTTGCAAGATTTGAATGCTCGGCTCTTCATTGTTTGGCCAAACTATTATTTCTTGTTGTAAATCAAAATATTTTTGCCAGTTTTGTAGTAAATCGGCGTGGTTTTTTATTTCTTTATTGTTTTCTAAGCACCACAAAGTCACCCCTTTGTTGTTTTTGAGGGGGGTATTTAAAATTGCTAAAGTTTGATGAGCGGTATCAGGCTGTGATACTACATTATAAGTTTTCCACATTTGACAAACTATTTTGCTTATGATAATTTGGTGTCCCAAGGTATTGGAAAACGCTTCTGATCTTAGCACAAATTTATAGTTTTGGCGAGACACACAGACTTGTTGTTTAGCGGGCTATCTGTCTGCATCTTAATATTATCGACAGCCCTCCTTGTTGATTGATAGATGGATGCAAACAGGCAGGTAGCCCATTGAATAGCAAGTTTTTTGTTTGCTCTAGACAATTTTAAGTATTTATGTTATATTACTATATTAACAGATCTTTTAAACAAGCAAAGAGAGGAGTGATATCATGCAGCATTTTTGCAAAGGAGCAATAAAAATATGTAGGAAAATGTTAAGTGATCCCACTTTTTTACTTTTTCTAATATTCTTGCTCTTAATTTTGTCTGGTTGTTCAGAACGAATAGTATCGCAATCAACCGGCGGTATTCATCCGTTTATATTTGACGAAGTTGGCGTAAAAGTAATTTTTGATCTAGAGTCTGATTCTGATCAGACGATCACGGTTATTAACCGTAATTCTACTAGGCCTATCGGCGTTGTTATTGACGGCACTGACCATGATGTGCCGATTGTGTTTGAGGATTACTTCATCGATGAACGTGATGAATCTTTTGTGTTCCCAGAAGAATACCTAGAAGAAGGTCAGGAGTTTTATATTAATATTTTGGTATATAATTCTGATTTTTCTGGCTACATTGGCTGGGCGATCAATCACCTTCCTAATAGCTGGCAAGACTGGCTGGATGAAGAATTTGGTCAAAATTGGTTACATGACCGTGAACAGTACTTTGTAATACTATGAAACCCACTCTTGCTGTTGTGGGCCCCGTTTCATTAAAATCACTTCGGTGATTGAAACGGGGTTTTTATTTGCTTAAAATAGGGCAAAATAGTACAATAAGACCATGAAAAAAATTAAGATTGAGAACAGAAAAGGACAAAAAATCGCTGTTATAGTAGAAGAGAATAAGCAAAACAAAGGATTAGCATTTGTAATGCATGGTCTAGGTGGGTTTAAAGAACAAGCTCATATAGAGACGATGGCTCAAAGTTTTAAAGATGTGAGCTGCACCATTGTTCGTTTTGACACTACGAATACTTTAGGGGAAAGTGATGGGGATTACGCTGATGCGACAGTGACAAATTATTATCAAGATTTAGAAGATGTGATAGTTTGGGCAAAACAACAAGATTGGTACAGTGAGTCTTTTTATTTGACTGGGCATAGTTTAGGAGCCGGGTGCGTAGCTTCATATGCTGAGAATTATCCAAGTGAAGTTAAGGCTTTGGCTCTGATTTCTTCAGTTGTATCTGGAGTATTAAGTTTAGAAGTGCATCCAAAAGAACAATTAGATGAGTGGAAAAACACAGGCTGGTACACGTCGATGAGTCATTCTAAGCCTGGTGTAGAGAAAAATTTGAAATGGTCACACATGGAAGATAGATTGCAATATGATTTGTTAGAAAAAATTAATCAATTAACAATGCCTGTTTTATTAGCTGTTGGTGAAAATGATACTAGTACACCACTAAAGCATCAGCAGATTTTATTGGAAGCTTTGCCAGGACAAAAAGAACTACAGATTATAAAAAATGCGCCACATACTTTTCGTGAACCAGGACATATAGCAGAATTAAAAAATATTTTAGATAATTGGCTTAAAAAATTAATTTAAAATTATATGTGACAAAGAAAATTTATGTCATTAGGTTTAGTATTTGTAATAGTTGGTACATTGTGGCTATTACAGGAAGCAGGGTTTATTAGTGGAGGATTTTGGGGATATCTTATTCCTGTTTTAGTTATTTTGATGGGATTAGATATGATGCAGCGTAATTCGTCAAAATTAGATTGTTGGTTTGGTATGTGTCATCCTCATGGTAAATCACAAAAACATAAATCAGATCACAAAGTTGTTGATGAACAATAATGTTTGTTTTACATCAAAATAAACAAGATAAATTAGTAGAGAAAAAGTCTAAGTTTTTAGGCTTTTCTTTTTCTGTTACAAGCAAAATTGAGATTAAAGAAAAATTGGAGCAATTAAAAAAAGAATACAAAGATGCTCGTCATGTTGTCTGGGCTTACCGTTTTCAAGAAAATGGAGTGTTAAGAGAAAAATACACAGATGATAAAGAGCCTTCAGGGTCAGCGGGTTCTGCTATTTTATTTTTATTACAAAAAAAAGAAGCAATGAATTGCCTAGTCGTTGTGATTAGATATTTTGGTGGAATTAAATTAGGAAAAGGTGGTTTGGCCCGAGCTTATACAAAATCTGCAAATTTAGTTTTAGAAAATAATCTGCAAAAATCAGAAAATGGAAGTTAAACAATTCAAAATTGGTCAGAATATCTACGATATTAAGCTAAAACGTCGTAAATATGCAAAATATATTCGTCTGTCTATGGAGCCAGATGGTTCTTTGGTGTTAACAGCAGCTAAAACCTATCCACTTTTTTTGATCAGAAGATTTTTAGCTAGTCGTCAAAAATGGATTTTGAAACATTTAGATGACGTGAAATTACGACCAAGTATTTTTGCTACCAAACACAGTATTGCAGAAATAAATAAATACAAAAAACAAACTCGGCAATTAGTAACTGAACGTTTAGAGTATTTTAATCAATTTTATAATTTAAAATACAATCGGATAGCAATTCGTAATCAAAAGAGTCGCTGGGGTTCTTGTTCGGCTAAAAAGAATCTTAATTTTAATTACAGACTTTGTTTATTGGCGCCGGAATTGTCCGATTGTGTTATTGTCCATGAATTATGTCATCTCAAAGAAATGAATCATTCAGTTAGATTTTGGAAATTAGTTTCACAGACGATTCCAAATTATAAAATTTTAGAGAAAAGGCTAAAAGATATTTAAATAAAAAAGGGCGGCACATAAGTGTCCGCCCAAAATCCAGGGTGAGGGGGTGGCTGTTAGCGTTTTGGTATTATATCGGCTTTCTGCAGGAAGAGTGGAGTCTCGTCGGTTTCTTTGATCTTGAAGGCGATCAGCCACAAGATATCGTCGAGATTCTTGGCCTCATTGACCTCTTCATCATCCATGCTAATGTCCCAGGTTTCTTCCAGGACATTGATGGTTTCGAATTTGCCGATTGAGTCGGTGCCAAGATCATCAAGGCTCAAGCCATCGCCGAAGACAAAGTCTTGAATACGAGTGTCTCCTTCGGGCATGTCGATGTTGTCCAATAGGGCTGTCTTGAATTTTTCAAGGGTTTGGGGAGCTGGTTGAAAGTTTGGCATCTCTGTTACCTCTTTACTGGTTTAAACTAGTGGTGAAAAGATCGCATGTGATATGTTTGTACCTAAATTTTGATGAATTGTCAAGATTTACTTATATGCTTAGATTCTGTTAAAATAACTAAAGACTATTTATAAAAATATATTATGGCAGAAGAAAAATATGTCCGTCCAAGTTGGGATGAATATTTCATGCAAATAGCAGAAACCGTAGCACAAAGAGCCACTTGTGATCGTGGTCGCTCTGGCTGTGTAGTTGCTCGTGATAAGCAAATTTTAGTTACTGGCTACGTTGGTTCACCACGTGGCATTGCTCATTGTGATGAAATTGGTCATTTGATGAAAACTGTTACCCATGAAGATGGTCACCAAAGCCAACATTGCTTGCGGACAGTGCATGCCGAGCAAAATGCTATTTGTCAGGCAGCTCGTTTAGGAATTAGCTTAGATGCCGCTACTTTGTATTGTCGAATGACTCCATGTCGGGCCTGTGCCATGATGATTATAAATTGTGGTATCAAAAAAGTTTTCTGTCAAAAAAAATATCATGCCGGATCAGAAAGTGAAGAAATGTTTAAAGAAGCAAAATTAGAGTTAGAGTATTTTGATGAGGAAGTAGAACAGTATAAAAATCAATAAAAATGAGTTCGAATATTATCAAACAAATATTTTGGCAAGATTCACCATTTCCAGAATTATACGAAGAGCATATATCTACTCCATTGTGTGAAGATTTAATTAAAAAGAATGAAAAGGTTGGTTTAATTATTATTCATCATTTGCACGAAGCTGGATTATCATTTATCAGATCTTTAGCAGAGAAATATAAAATACATAAAATTATTGGCATACCTTATTCAAGCATTGATACAGTTACGAATGACCTGAAGGTGGATTTTGACGTGGTTGTTCCTGAAAAATTATCAGATATATCAAGTTTAGTTAAACAAGCTGTTTTAGATGCCAAGACAAATGTTATTATAGAAGAAATAGGTGCTTACACTGCAGATGTTGCAGATTTTTTGGATAAACAAGCAAATGTTTTGGGAATAGTAGAAGATACACACCAGGGTCATTGGAGGTGGCAAAAGGTGAATTTGAAGAGATTGCCTGTTTTATCAGTAGCTCAGTCCAAAATTAAAAGAATTGAAGATAATTTTGTAGCTAAATCTATTATCGATGGGTATAAATATTTTTTAAAAAGAAATAATTTTTTAGTATTATCAAAACAAAAAGTTTTAGTAGTCGGATTTGGGAATATAGGCAAGCAAGTGGCTAAGTATTTGAAACCACTGGTAAAAGATTTGGCAGTTTTTGATAAAGATCCTATCAAGTTATTGAAGGCTAGTGTTGATTATAAAGTAGTTAAAAATTTTTCAGATTTTGATGCCATCATAGGAGTAACAGGTAATCCAGATCATGCTATTGGTCAGAATGAACTTAAGCATATATCTAGTCACACATTTTTGGTGTCAGGTAGTTCAAAGAGGGTGGAATTTGATTTATCAGATTTTACTCAATTATCTAATAACATCAAGAAATATGGTGATTATGATGAATATAAATTTGATAATAAGACAATAATTGTTGTTAATGCCGGTGAGCCTATTAATTTTCGTTATTCTGTCGTACCTTCTAAAATGTTGGATTTGGTCTATGGTGGATTAACTTATTGTATTAATAAATTAGGTAATGGTTTTGATCAGCCAGGACTACATAATTTGAACGATCAAGAAGAGCACGAGATAGTTTCAAGGTATAATAAAATTTATAAAACTATTTAATATATATGGAAACACAAGATAAGTTAGATCTAACTGTTGGCGCTTGTATAGTTTTTGATGACAAGGTTCTTTTAATGTTGCATACAAAGTTAGATAAGTGGCTTTTTCCTGGAGGACATATTGAGCTAAATGAGTCTCCAGATAAGGCTATAGTAAGAGAAGTAAAAGAAGAAACCGGTTTAGATTTAAAATTATTACAATATAGCGATATAGAAGTTGAAAGAGGTCAAGATGAGTTGGAAAAGTTGGCCATTCCATTTCATGCTAATGTACACAATGTTGGAGATCATGATCATTATTGTTTATATTATTTAGCTACAGTCAAAGATGATGATTTTATAAGAAATAATGAAAGTAAAGATATTAAGTGGCTTACTAGAGAAGAGGTGCTAGTTTTGGATAATGTACCAAATAGTGTTAGGAGCATGGCTGTAAAGGCTTTTGATTTGTTAAAAAAATAATTTAAAAAATGTCTGAAAAAATAATTTTAGGGTTTACTGGCCTCATCTCTTGTGGTAAAGGGACCGCTGCTAAGCATTTTAAAGAAAAATATAATGCTGAGACTTTTCGTTTTTCAACAATGTTGCGAGATGTGCTAGATAGATTATATTTGAAGCATTCACGTGATAATATGTCAGGAATTTCTACAGTTCTGCGTGAATTTTTTGGACAAGATTTAATGGCCAAAGTAATGGCTAAAGATGTAGACAGTTCTAAATCTCAATTAATTATAGTTGATGGAATCAGGAGAATGGACGATGTGAAATATTTGCGTAAATTACCAAATTTTAAATTGGCTTCTATCGAAGCTGATATGAAAATTCGTTACGAACGATTAATCAGTCGTAGTGAAAATCCAGATGATAAAACAAAAACTTGGGAAGAATTTGAAGCTGATCACAAACTAGAAACAGAGTTAACTATTTTAGATACCATGAAAGCAGCTGATATTATTATAAATAATAATAGTAGTTTAGAAGACTTTAAAAAACAATTAGATAAATTAGTAAAATAAAATTTATGTCTATAGACTCACTTAAACATACAGTCAAAGAATTAGATAACGGCGGCATGGTAATGGTGCTGGATACTGGAGCAGTGATTGGTCCAGAATCAGAGGCCATGATCCAAGCTTTACATTCTCGTTCCACTGGTGGTGTTAAACATCACTTAGAAATTTTAGCTAAAAAAGGGTCAGAAGATTTTATGGCTAATTTTTATGTTGGTTATGGTCATAAGTCCATCGGCGATTGCGGAACCATTACATTATTTATTGAAGGTATCTCAATGTTGGTCGCTAAGGCTATTCAAGATTGGCCTTTGTATAGCGGGCAAGAAGCTTCAACTAGATATGTAGATTTTTCTCAACAAGTCTTTATCGATCCGGTTGGCAGTAAAGAATCAAATGAAATTTTAGAAAATTGGCGTAAGTTTTATTTAGATGCCATGGAGCCAGTCAAGCAACATCTGAAAGAGCAATTTTCTATGCAAGAAGGAGAGAAAGAAATAATCTACGAGAAAGCGATTGCAGCTCGTGCTTTTGACATATTACGCGGATATTTACCGGCTGGGGCGTCTACTAACATTGCTTGGCATAGTAATATGAGACAAGTGGCTGACAAAATGGCCTTGCTTCGTCATCATCCTTTGGAAGAAGTCAGGGAAGTGGTTGAAAAATTAAAAGAAGCTTTACAGGAAGTTTATCCAAGTTCTTTTAGTCATGAGCTTTTTGAAACTACAGAAAATTATAATAAAGAATGGATGCAAGGTGATTATTATTTTACTCATGAAAATTTTCCTGAAACAAAATTATTACATAATAGTGTTAATACAGAGCTATTAAATAAATACAAGCATATTTTAGAAACTCGTCCATTTAAAACCGAGCTACCAAAATTCATTGCAGAATGTGGTACAGTACAATTTGGCTTTATGCTAGACTTTGGATCGTTTCGTGATATTCAAAGACATCGAGCAGTTACTCAACGTATGCCGTTATTGACTACTGAGCATGGTTTAGAACAATTTTATCTAGATGCTTTACCAGAAGAATGGCGTACCAAAGCACAAGGGCTGATTAAAACTCAAGAAGAACAAATAAAAAATTTGAATATTAGTCCAGTCGAAGCACAATATTACACAGCCATGGGTTATAATTTACCAAATAGAATAACTGGTGACTTATCAGCCTTGGTTTATTTGGTAGAGCTTAGAGCTACTCGTTTTGTACATCCAACTTTACAGAAACGAGCTACTGAAATGGCACAGATTTTAGAAAAAGAATTCGGACAATTTGGTTTGAAATTGCATTTAGACAAAGATCCCGGTCGTTTTGATGTAAAAAGAGGTGAGCATGATATTGTAATGAAGTAATGATTAGTTTAATTGCTGTCATTGATAGAAATAGAGCCTTGGCTAAAGATGGAAAATTATTAGTTAATTTATCTGAAGATTTACAGCGTTTTAAAAAGATAACTTCTGGACACCCCGTAATCATGGGCAGGAAAACTTATTTAGCTATTAACAAAGCTTTGCCTGACAGAATAAATATTGTCTTATCTAAAGATCCAGAATTCCAAGCTAAAGATTGTGAAGTTTTTAATAATTTAGATGAAGCCTTAAAATTTGCTAGAGATAAAGATGATGAAATATTTTTTATCGGTGGTGGAGAAATTTATAAACAAGTATTACCGCTTGCTGATAAACTATATTTAACAATCATCGATGCAGAATATGAAGCTGATACTTGGTTTCCAGATTATTTTGAATTTAATAAAATAATCAAAGAAGAAATTTGCGAGATAGACGATTTAAAATATAAATTTGTAGAACTAACAAAATAAAATATGGATTTTAAAAAATATCAAGAAGAATCTCAAAAAACAGTTTTACATAAAGAATGGGATTTCGCTTTACCTTATTTTGTTTTAGGTTTAAATGGTGAAGCCGGAGAAGTAGCAGAAAAAATAAAAAAAGTATTGAGAGATAATAATGGCGTTGTTTCTGATGAAAAGAAAGCTGAGATAGAAAAAGAATTGGGAGATGTTTTGTGGTATTTATCACAAACAGCAACAGAGCTTGGTTTAGATCTGAGTGAAGTAGCAGCCAAGAATTTGGAGAAACTTTTTTCTAGACAAGCCAGAAATAAAATCACTGGAGATGGAGATAATCGATAAATTAAAAATTGTTCAATAAAATATAAGAGAGGAGAAGATTATGAGTACAGCTAAAGGCGGTAGTATTGTTTTTTTCTCAGGAGGAATGTTTTCTGGTAAAACAGAAGCATTGTTTCGGGAATTAAATCGCTACAAAGTTAGATACAAAGTTGTCTTGTTTAAACCATTGAAAGATAAGCGGTATTCTCAAGATAAGGCAGCCTCACACAATGGCTTAACTTTTGATTCTCAGAACATCGCATCAGTGAAGGATGCAGATAATTGGCTGGAAGCTAATCAAGTTGATGTCATTGGCATTGATGAGGCTCAGTTTCTAGATACTACAGAAATGTCATTGGTTGAGTTTGCTGAGAAATGGGCCAACAAAGGCAAGGCCGTATTTGTGGCGGCTTTAGATAGGGATTTCGAAGGAAAACCATTTACTGGCATTCCAGAATTTTGGGTAGCATCTGATAAAGGTAAGAAATTCAATGCTATTTGCACTCAATGTGGTGAAGACGCTTCATTCAGTCACCGCACAGTTGATAGTGATGACAAGATTTTGGTTGGTGGTGCAGATGCATATGAGGCCTTATGTCGAGCTTGTTATCTGAAGATTGCGAACAAGTAACATTTGACCGGGAAATGAGTTTTCCCGGTCTTTTTTTATTGCTCTAATTATGTTATATTTTAGCTATGAAATCAGGAAAATTTATTGTTTTTGATGGAGTGGATGGTTCAGGAAAAACCACCCAATTAAAATTATTTAAAGAAAAATTAGAAAAAGATGGTCACCAAGTAGAGATTGCGGACTTTCCCCAATATGGTAAGAAGTCAGCTGCTTTAGTTGAAGAGTATTTAAATGGCGCCTATGGTTCACCAAAAGAAGTTGGTGCTTATCGGGCATCTATTTTTTATGCTTGTGATCGTTATGCAGCTTCTAAAAGAATCTCTCAATGGTTAGCTGAAGGTAAGATAGTGTTGAGTAATAGATATGTTAGCTCAAACATGATTCATCAAAGTGGCAAAATCAAAGACACAGCAGAGAGGGAAAAATTTTTAAAATGGTTAGAAAATTTAGAGTTTGAAATTTTTAATATACCAAAACCAGATATTATTTTATTCTTATATTTGGATCCAGCAGTGGCTCAAAAATTAGCCTTACAAGAGCATAAGCATGGTGGTCAGCAAGATATTCATGAGCAAGATTTAGATCACATGAAAGATTCTATTGAAGCGGCAGAGTATGTAGCTAAAAAATACAATTGGTTAAAAATTAATTGCTTAGGTGGTGATGGGAATATTGCTTCCAGAGAAGATATTCAAAAAAAAGTTGTAGAGATTTTAGAAAAACATATTTAGTTATGCAGAAATTTGAAACAATCATTGGACTGGAAATACATTTGCAGTTAAAAACTAAAAGCAAGATGTTTTGTAGTTGTTCCAATGATGGAGAAAATCAAAAGCAAAATACTACTGTGTGCCCAATTTGCTTAGGTCATCCCGGAACATTGCCCACTGTAAATGAAGCAGCGGTAAAATTTGGGATGAAAATGGCCCTAGCTTTAAATTGTAAAATAAATCAATATTCAAAATTTGATCGCAAAAATTATTTTTATCCAGATCTACCAAAAGGTTATCAGATTTCTCAATTTGATGAGCCGCTAGCCGAAGATGGACACCTGATTATAGAGACAGATGGCAAGCAACATCGTTTTGGTATCGAGAGATTGCATCTGGAAGAAGACGCTGGAAAAAATATTCACAAAGATGGACAAACTTTAGTAGATTTTAATAGAGCAGGTACACCGCTAGCTGAAATCGTGACGGATCCAGATTTTAGAAGCCCTGCTGAGACAAAATCTTTTTTACAGGACCTAAGATTAATTGCTAGATATTTGGATGTATCTGATGCTGATATGGAAAAAGGACATTTGCGAGTGGATGCTAATATTTCTTTACGACCAAAAGGGGACACTGAGCTTTATCATAAAACAGAGGTAAAAAATTTAAATTCTTTTAAGGCTGTTGAAAAAGCTTTGCTGTTTGAAGAAAAACGTCAAAAAGAATTATGGCAAGCCGATACACCACCACAATTTACAGCTACTCGTGGCTGGGATGAGGCCAAACAAGAGACAGTTGAACAACGAACTAAAGAAGGCTTTAGTGATTATCGTTTTTTTCCGGAGCCAGATTTATTGCCATTAAAAATTAGTGATGAGCTGCTAGAAAGTATAAAAAGCTCATTACCAGAATTACCACACGCTAAACAAGCTCGCTTAGCCACAGAATATGGCTTAACAGAGAAAGACGCTAAAGTTTTGGTAGCTCAAAAAAATTGGGCAAATTTTTATGAACAAACATTGTCTGATTTACGGGCTTGGGTCTATAAGGCTGAAGGTGAAAATAAAAATGCTGAACAATCTTGGGAAAAAAATAAAGACAAACTAGCTAAGCTTGCCTATAATTGGTTGTCTAGCGAATTATTTGGTTTATTGGGTAGTAATTTTAATTTCTCTAGATTAAAAATAACTCCAGAAAACATGGCTGAGTTATTAAGCTTGGTTTATAAGAAAAAAATAAATTCTTCAGCAGCGACCACTATTTTAGCTCAAATGTTTAAGACAGGAGAGGACCCTTCAGATATTGCTGAGAGGCTAGATTTAGCCCAAATAGACGATGTTAGTACCTTGAGTGATATTGTGATTAAGATACTGATGATGTATCCAAAACAAGTAGAAGAGTTAAAATCTGGTAAAGAGGCTTTATTAAAGTTTTTTGTTGGTAAAGTGATGGCAGAAAGCAAGGGTAAGGCCAATCCTAAAAAAGTAGAGGAAATTATCAAAGAAAAAATATAAATAAAAAACTGCCTTAGTGCGGTTTTTTATTTGGCTAAAAATTTTGTAATTAATTTTGAGGCTTGATCAATGTCTTTATTCCAGAGTATTTCAAAGCCTTGTTTTTCCATTCGTCTAAACCAAGTCATTTGTCGCTTGGCATAATGGCGTGTATTTTTTTTGATTAATTCTATTGCTTCTTCTAGGGATGATTGGTTTTCTAAATATTGAATAATCTCTTGATAACCAATTCCACTTAGTGCGGGCATATTTTTATCTGGGTATTTTTGATAAATATTTTTCACTTCATCTACTAAGCCTTTGCCTATCATTTGATCAACGCGTTTATTAATTTTGGCATACAATTTTTCTGTATCTTGTTTTAAACCAAAAATTAAATAATCATATGGACAGTCACTAGATTTTTGAGCATCTTTAAAATTTTCTTTATGAGCAATAGCGTATTCTAAGGCACGAGCTACATGAACTTTGTTTTGTAAATTAATTTTTTTAGCGCCATCCGGATCTTGTTTTACTAATTTAGTCACTAATTGTTTTAAGTCTAGTTTATTTAGTTTAGCTCTTAGCTTTTTATCAGTAGCTGGCAGTTCGTAATTTTGTAAGATAGAGGAGAGGTATAATCCGGTGCCACCGACTAGCATTGCTAGTTTCTTATTTTTAAATATTTTCTTAATAAGCTTAAAAGCACTTTGTTGCCAGTCATGTAAGCTAAAATTTTGATCAGGATTTACAATATCAATAGCATAATGTTTAATGCCTTGTTTTTCAGCTTTGGTGATTTTATTACTGCCAATGTCTAATGATTTATATATCTGACGAGAGTCAGCAGAAATGATCTCAGAATCAAATTTTTTGCCTAATCTTACAGCAAAATCAGACTTTCCAGAAGCCGTAGGGCCTAGTATGATTATTAGTTTGCCTTGTTTATTTATTGACATCTTTTGTATTATATGGTATAGATTATAAATTGTAAACCCCTAATAGGCTGAGGAGGGCCTAATAGGGTCATGGCTCATTCAATAAAAATCATAAAAATAAGGAGGACGTCATGGGTACGTCTGCAAAAAAAGCAACAGTGTTGATTATAGATGATGAGCAAAGTATCGTCGATGTCTATAAAGAAACACTTAAGAGGGCAGGTTTTAATGTGCGTGTCTTATTAGTAGACATGAGTAATTCTAATAGCGCACTTGACATTATAGCTGATCTTGTAAGAACACACGGTATTAGTTGTGT
This sequence comes from uncultured Gammaproteobacteria bacterium, assembly GCA_964645825.1. Lineage (GTDB taxonomy): Bacteria > Patescibacteriota > Patescibacteriia > UBA1558 > GWA2-36-10 > JABIAL01. The sequence goes on along the minus strand of CAZXZY010000014.1, from coordinate 5,672 downwards.
TATCACAGACTACAACATGCCCGGCATTAACGGTATCCAAATTATTGAAATGTTGCGTAAGCTAGAAGAGAAAGAGGGTCTTCCTATGGGGATGGTACTGTCTACCGGAGAGCCAAGCGCTGAATTGATACTTAATTGCATTAAGTACAAGGTGCATTTTTTGGTCAAGCCAGTAAGCATTGCTACGTTGCAGAAAGTGGTTCGTCAGGCGATCAGCTAGCGACTCCTTAAAAGCTGAAAAAATGTAAAAGGATCATGTCATCATGATCCTTTTTTCTTTTTATTTTATTTTTGCTTGAACACCCCAAGAATCAGCTTGTGTAATTGTGACTTGAATAAATTCTCCAATTTTAAGCGGATCTTTAGTAATAATACAAACAGCTACATAGTTTGATAGTTTGCCAATATTCTTGTAGCCGGATTCTGTTTCTTTGACAACATCAATTAAGGCTTCTTGATTTGTGTTTACTAATCTTTGATTATACTCTTTGGCATTAAGACCAATTTGATCGTTAATAATATTGAAACGATCTTTTTTTGTTTGCCTATCTATATCATCAGGGTATAGTTTAGCAGCAGTTGTGCCGATACGTTCTGAATATTGAGAAGTAAAAGATAGATTAAATTTTAAGTCTTCTACTAATTTTTTGCTAGCTTGAAAATCAGTTTCAGTTTCTCCAGAAAAACCAACTATCATATCAGTAGAGATTCCAATAGCGGGTTGTGCTTTTCTAATTTTATTTATTAATTCTGAAAACTGGGCAATAGAATAGTGTCTATTCATTTTCTCGAGTATTTTATCAGAGCCAGATTGAACAGGTAAATGTAGGTAAGGGCTAATATTTTTTCCTTCTTTCATTACGTCTATTAATTCATCAGACATATCATATGGATGTGAGGTTAGATATTTTAGCCAAAAATGATCGCCTAGTTCATCTATTTTTTTTAATAATTTTGGGAAAGCAATCTCTTCTTCGCCTAATTTTTTTTTGTCTAGGCCATAGCTATTTACATTTTGGCCTAGTAAAATTATTTCTTTGTAGTTATTTTTTAACAAGTTTTTTATTTCAGCTATGATTTGTTTGCTAGGTCGAGAAGTTTCGCGACCACGAGTATGAGGAACAGCGCAATAGCTGCAAAATTTATTACAGCCGGTCATGATAGGCACATAAGCGCGATAATCGGAATAATAGCTTGGTTTAATATCAAAAAAACTTGGTAAAGCTAGTTTTTGCTCAGGGGCTGCTTTTTTTAAATCTTCGGCTAAGCTATCTAGATTTTTGATATCTAAAAAAATATCAAATTTATCTTTTAGCTTTTCTTGATCATGTTTTAAAACGCATCCGGACAATAATGTAATTAACGGTCGTTTTTCTTTGATAATTTGCCAATTACGGATTTTACCGTAGATGCGATCTACAGCTGTTTGTTTGACTGAACAAGCGACAATGCCAATCAAATCAGCCTGATCCTCTTGTTCTGTTTCCTGGTATCCAAGCTGCTTAAGAGCAGTGGCTAGTCTTTCGGCGTCAGATAGATTCATCTGACAGCCAAATATAATTAAGTGAAATTTTTTAGTATTCATAACTTGAAATAGCTTAGCAATAATAGCTAAAAAAATCAATCATAAAACCGCCCTGAGCAAAGTCGAAGGGCGGTTCAGATATTTAGTGTCTATTTGAAGTGCTTGGTTCTTCTCCAATTAGGCCTCTTCTTTCTTGAATTTCTCGGCGGATAACTGGTAGTTCTATAGTTTCGGCTTCTATCCTATCTAATTCGGCTTGGTTTGAGGTGTTACGGACTCTTTCTTTAATTCTTAATTCTTGTTTTTCGTTTAGATTACGGATTTTTACTTTTAATTCACTGGAGGCACTTTGTTCTAGTCTATTTAGCATTTCTATTTTAGTTGATTCACCATTTTGTCCAGTTTCAAAATGTTTTTTTAAGAATGAATTTTTTTCATCGTCTTCCAGATTTTTGAATTTTTTTTCTAAATTATTAATGTTTTCGTTTTTAATATTTTGAATGCGGTACCGCAAGTCAGCTGAAATATTAGTCTTATCTAAGTGATTTATTAGTTGAACTTTTTTGATTTCATCAAGATTAATATCTTTGATATATTGCTCCAACTTTTCTTTATCAGTGGTGTTTAAGTTTTTTAATTTTTCACTTAATCTATTTTGTGTATTAACTATGACTGCTTGAATTTTGGCCTGTGCTTCAACTGGCAATGATTCATTAAGTTCTTCGAGAGTAGACATGATTTGTAGATTTCCAAAGCGCCCACCATCTTCATTTTTTGCGGCAGCTTCTAAACGAGCCTCTAGATTATCTTTGTGATTTTTATACCAACTTTCCACTCTTTCTTTACGAATAGCTGTAACTTTTTCTTTGACTTGTTCTGGTAATTTTTCCGTTAAGTCTCTTAGAAGTTGTTGGTGTTTTAAATTTTGGGTGTCTATTTTTTCTAAGGCAGTAGCCTTTTGGTCTTCTGGTAATTTTTGGATTCTTTTTTCAGCTGTAGCCATTCTTTTGTTATATTTCGCTAGAGCTTTATTAAAAAATCCTTCATTGCCATCTGCGTCTGTTTCAATTGCTTTTTTGGCAGCCAATAATTCTAGATTAGCTCTTTTGACTTCTAGATCTGCTTTTTTGCTTGCATCAAAAGTAAAAAATGTTTTAGTGCTTAGTTTAAATTTATTCCATAGATATCCGGATTCGCCAGGTATTTTGACTTCATCTTCACTTAGGCCTAATTTTTCTGCTGTGATTTGATCAACAAAAACTGAGCTTGAAGATAAGGACATTGGATCTTCCATTTCAGCAGAAATTTCTGCTTGTGCTGAAAAGGACAATAGTCCAAAACAGAGCGCTAAGCTTAAAATTTTAAAAACCTTCATATGTTTTTATTAATAATCAAATAAAACCGGCAAATTAATTACCGATTTTATTATAACATTATTTTAATTTTTACAACACTTGGTTGTCGTGCGAATTTGATTCTATTATCCCAGAGGGTGTTATGCGAATAAATTGAGCGTTTTTTTGTAGTTCAGTGATATTCATCGCATTAGCATAACTCATACCAGAGCGTAAGCCACCAATGTATCGGCTAATCACATTTTTGACTGGACCTCGGTATGGCACACGAGCTTCTACACCTTCGGGAGTGACTTGATCTATTTTTTCTTTAGCATTTGGACGAGACAAAGCAGCTGTTAATGAAGCCATGCCACGGTTTATTTTATATTGTTGACCATTATGAGATAAAACTGGACCAGGAGTTTCTTCGGTACCAGAAAATTGCCCGCCCATCATTACAGAATCTGCACCAGCAGCTAGTGCTTTTACTAAATCAGCTGGAATTTTGACACCGCTATCAGCAATTAATGGCACGCCATATTTTTTACAAACAGGGGCAGTATTAAATATTGCAGTTAGATTTGGTACACCGAATCCAGTGGTGATGCGAGTAGTGCAAGTGGATCCGCCACCAATGCCAACCTTGATTGAATCTGCGCCAGCTTCAATTAAGTCTTTGGCGGCTTGGCCGGTAGCAATGTTACCAGCAATAAGCTCTACTGTTGGGTATAATTTTTTTAATTTTTTGATCATTTCAATAGCATGGTCGGAATGACCATGAGCAATATCGACTACTAAAACATCTACTTCAGCTTTGACTAGCGCCTCAGCTCTTTCTAAGGCATCTGGTCCAACGCCGACAGCAGCGCCGACTAATAAGCGTCCTTTATTATCACGACTGACAGCGACGCTATTGTAGCCTTTGATGATGTCAGTAGCTGTAATTAATCCTTTGATCTGAAAAGCTTGATCAACGATGGGAAGTTTTTCAACTTTATTTTGAGTTAAAATTTCCTTGGCTTCTTCGATTTTTATTCCGGGCGGAGCAGTGATTAATTTATTTTTTGGTGTCATCATATCTTTAACTAGGGCAGAGTCACTTTGAGCAAACATCATATCACGGCTAGTTAAAATTCCAAGTAATTCTTTACCATCTTCACTAATTAAAAAACTTTGGAAATTAAATTCTGCTATCTTTTCTTTTACTTGTTTGAGGGTAGCTTCAGGAGAAATAGTAATTGGATGTTCAATCACCACGTTTTGTTTACGTTTTACTTTTTTTACTTCATTGACCTGATATTCTATGCTACAAAAACGATGGATTAGGCCAATGCTTCCTAAACGAGCCATAGCAATAGCCATCTGACTTTCCGCCACTGTGTCCATGTTAGCTGGTATTAGTGGAGTTTTGAGAGTTATGTTTTTAGATAAGCGAGTTGTGACATCGACATCTTGACGAGAACGAATACGAGACTTTTGGGGCACCAAAAGAACATCATCATATGTTAAGGCTGTTCGGATTTCCATAATTTACTTTATCAATTCTAAACTTCTTTTTGCGACATCCTCCTTAATTTTATCGATAAATTTTTGTTTGCTAATAGTTACTAAGTCTTGTTGGCCACGGACACGCACCATTAAATCTGCAGAATTCATTTCTTTATCACCAATTACCAAAACATAAGGTATTTTTTCTTGAGTGGCTTTACGGATTTTATTGCCAACTGTTTCATCAAGATAATCAACTTCGACTCGAATTTCTTGATTAGTAAATTCTTCAGCTAGTTTTTGACAATGCTCTATGTGTGAGTCACCAACAGAGATAATTTTTATTTGAACAGGGGATAGCCACAATGGAAATGCGCCAGCATAATGTTCGATCAATAAACCAATGAATCTTTCAAAAGAGCCAAATAAAGCGCGGTGTAGCATGTATGGTCTTTCTTTTTCGCCTTTGTCATTGATAAAGTTCATGTCAAACCTTTCTGGCAAGTTAAAATCAAATTGTAAAGTTGAACATTGCCATTCACGGCCCAGTGCATCTTTTATTTTATAATCTAATTTTGGTCCATAAAATGCTGCTTCACCTTCTTCTGTGACGTAGTCCAGCTTTTCTTCTTGGGCCACTTCTTCCAAAACTTTTTGAGTAAAGTCCCAACCTTCATCATCGCCAGCATATTTTTCTTTATTATTTGGATCACGTAAAGATAAATAAATTTTATAATCTTTAAAACCAAATTCTTTAAAAATAAAGGTAATAAAACGAGAAACACGTTTTAACTCTTCTTTAACTTGGTCTTTGGTACAAATAATATGGGCGTCATCTTGAGTAAATCCACGGACACGAGTTAGACCAGATAATTCTCCAGATTTTTCATAGCGATAAACTGTACCACATTCAGCCCAACGAATCGGTAAATCACGGTAGCTTTTTGGTTTAGCATTATAAGTTACTACATGAAATGGACAGTTCATTGGTTTGAGCAAATATTCCTCCTTGTTTTTGATTTCTGCTCCTTGTTCGGCAGAGCTTAAACTTTGTCCAATTTCTAGTGGTGGATACATGCTTTCATTATAAAATCCCCAATGCCCGGATGTTTCCCATAGATTACGGCTGCCGATGTGTGGAGTACGAACAAGCTTATAGCCAGCTTTGAGGTGTTCGCGATGCCAAAATTCTTCCATGACGTGCCATAAGATAGCGCCGTTTGGTTGCCACATGACAAGACCTAAACCGACCATTGGGTCGATCAAAAATAATTCTTGTTCTTTACCAATTTTACGATGATCACGTTTTTTAGCTTCTTCTA
>CAZXZY010000013.1:0-20492 GCA_964645825.1 uncultured Gammaproteobacteria bacterium | reverse complement strand
TGAGCCAACGATCGTCAATAAATATTCACTTTTCAATAAATCTAAATTGCCTTGATAAAATAAAAACAATGGCGGATCAAAAATAGTTTTTAAAATATCAGGATAAGCTTTATCTAAAATACTAATAGCATTTTGGTAGAGCTCGAATTCTTTCTGAATTTTAGTGTTAAATTCGGGATCATTTTTTGCCTGCCGTACTAATTCGGCAATCATAATTGGTGGCTGGCGATAAAGTTGTTTAGCCTGTAGTCCATCTTGAAGATATTTCCAGATAACTACTTCTTTCAGGCCCTGAATAGATTTTAAATAAAACAAACAAAACTTTTCTGTCTCAAAATCGCTCTTCATAATTTCTTCATTAATTATTACTCATCATAGTATAAGGGGGATTATTTGTAAAATTAGAGCTCTTGGCAAATTTTCCTCATTAATATATAATCAATGTACTAAAATACTTAATTTTAAATTTATATGCCAGTCAAAAAGACAACAAAAACTAGAGCAGCAGCGACCAAGCCAGCCAAGACAGAGGATGGCTTAGAGGATTTTGAGCAATTTGTAGCTCGTACGCCAAAAAGTAAAGCGTCTAAAATATGGTTAACTATTACTTTAGTTATAGTTATTGTCGTTTTATCTGGAGCCTTGGTTTTCTTATCTAAAGGAAATTTAGAAAAGGAACATAAGTATAAAGCAGTCTTTTTGGAAAATGGACAAGTTTATTTTGCTCTAGTGATGAAAGAAGATTCACTCAATGTATATCTAGAGGATGTTTATTATATTCAGACTGAAACTCAATTAGTACCAGCCACTGAAGAGGGCGCTGAAGACCAATTGATAGAAGTGCCAGTTTTGATCAAGCGGGGAGCAGAATTGCATCAGCCGCAAGGTAGCTTGCAGGTTAATCGTAGTAAGATTATCTCTATTGAAGAAGTCGGTGATGATTCAGAGATTTTGACAGAAATAGAAAGACAGCAGGCATTATAAGTTAGACTTTATCAACCCCGGTCTAGGCCGGGGTTTTTTTGTTTGTTTTAATTATATTAACTATAAACTATCAATAATTACTTTACACTTTTTACTTTATGGTTTATAATAAGTAGTGCTTTATATTCACAGGCGAGGCACATGCGGAAAATAAAAACCGGAAACAAACAACCGAGCACTAAATTAGTAAAGATCGGCACACTAGCTAGTATGTTCGATGTTTTGCCGTCCGCAATTAATTTTTATACTCGTGAAGGTTTACTAAAAGAAGATGGGCGTACTCAAGGTGGCTATCGTCTTTATAATCCAGATAAAGCTCTCCGCACTTTGCAAAAAATAGAAGATTTGCAAAACAAAAGAAGGTTATCCGTTGCGGAGATCAAAAAATTGCTTTAATTCCTTCGAGCCCCTTTTTATGCTTAGGGGCTTGAGGGTTTTAATATATAAAATAATCACAAAATAAAAATGAGAAAAAAGTTGGACAAAGTTTTTACCAAGGCTAAATGTAAACATAGGGTTTACCAGCCTCGATTGTGCAAAAAGGCCAAGAAATCTTGGTGGCAGAGCTTGTATTCTTTATTTTTCTGATTTTAATCATCTTGAGCGAAGTCGAAAGGTAAAATATTGTCAAATATAGGCTTTTAGGCTAGAATAAATCTTACCTTAAGGGTAAGTAAATATACTATTATATGGCAGATTTTAAAGATCAAGAAAAAGAAATATTGGATTTTTGGGAAAGTGATCAGACTTTTCAGAAATCTTTAGATAAAAAATCACCGCAAGGTGACTATCTTTTTTATGATGGACCACCATTTGCAACAGGGACACCGCATTATGGTCATTTGGTAGGTAATATTATGAAAGATGTAGTGCCTCGTTTTTGGACTATGCGTGGATATCGTGTTGAGCGGAAATGGGGTTGGGATTGCCATGGTTTGCCAGTCGAAAACATTGTTGAAAAAGAACTTGGTTCGAAATCTAAACAGGCCATCGAAGAAATGGGTGTGGCTAAGTTTAATGAAATGTGCCGCTCTAAAGTTTTGAGCTATGTTGGCGAATGGGAAAAAACTGTTACTCGCATGGGTCGCTGGGCAGACATGGAAAATGCTTACCGAACTATGGACTTGGATTATATGGAATCTGTTTGGTGGGTTTTCAAAGAGCTTTGGGACAAGGATTTGATTTACAAAGATTATCGCTCAATGCATATTTGTCCTCGTTGTGAAACAACTCTTTCTCAACAAGAAGTTTCCGAAGGTTATAAAGATATAAAAGATTTATCACTGACTGCCAAGTTTGAACTTGTAGATGAGCCAGGAACTTTTGTTTTGGCTTGGACTACTACTCCTTGGACTTTGATCGGCAATGTTGCTTTAGCTGTTGGTGCAGATATTGATTATGTAAAAATTGGACCTCGTGTTGAGGGTATTGAAAAAAGTAATTTTGTAGATGTTCATGATCCAAATGCAAAAAGTAATGTCGCAGACATAAAATTTAGGTATTACATTGTAGCAAAAGAAAGATTACAGGGCTCAGATATAGATGCTTTTAAGATGGAGTTCGGAGAGGAAGTTCAAATTATTGAAGAATTCAAAGGTAAGGATTTAATTGGCAAAAAATATATTCCACTTTTTGATTATTACTCTAATGATAAAGAATTAGAAAATGTAGCTAATGGCTGGCAAATCGTGGCAGCCGATTTTGTAACTACTGAAGAAGGAACCGGTGTCGTTCATATTGCTCCTGCTTTTGGTGAAGACGATATGAATTTGGGTAAAGAAAAGAATTTTCCTTTTGTCCAACACATTGGTATGGACGGCATCATCAAAGAACAGGTTACAGATTTCAAAGGCTTACATGTAAAGCCAATAGATGATGTGCAATCTACAGATGTCGCTATTATAAAATATTTGGCCGGCAAGGATTTATTATTTGCTAAAGAAAAGTATGAACACAGCTACCCACATTGTTGGCGTTGTGAAACTCCATTGTTAAATTATGCTACTTCGTCTTGGTTTGTGGCTGTCACTAAAGTCAAAGATAAAGCACAGAAAACTGCCAAGAATATAAATTGGACTCCAGATCATATCAAAGAAGGTCGTTTTGGAAAATGGCTAGAAGGTGCTCGTGATTGGTCAATTTCTCGTCAAAGATTTTGGGCTTCAGTAATGCCTATTTGGGAGTGCTCAAAGTGTGAGGAAAAAGTAGTATTTGGCTCAGTAGCAGATTTAGAAAAAGCTAGTGGTCAAAAAGTGACTGATTTACACAAGCATGTAGTTGATGAAATAACTTTTGCTTGTAAGTGTGGAGACACTATGAAGCGCGTGCCAGATGTTTTGGATACTTGGTTTGATTCAGGTTCCATGCCTTATGCACAAGCACATTATCCATATGATAACAAAAAAGAATTTGATCAAAAATTTCCAGCCAAGTTTATTGCCGAAGGAATTGATCAAACTAGGGCTTGGTTTTATTACTTGCATATTTTAGCTACAGCACTGAAAGATTCACAGGCTTTTGATAACGTCATCGTCAACGGAATTGTGTTGGCTGAAGACGGCAAGAAGATGTCCAAAAAATTACAGAACTATCCAGATCCAAATGAAGTTATGGAAAAATATGGCGCTGATTCTTTGCGTTTGTATTTATTATCATCTCCAGTGGCTTTAGCTGAAAATCTTTCTTTTGTTGAAAAAGATTTGCAAACAACCTATCGTCGTTTTATCGGTTTATTGCAAAACGTTTTCAGCTTTTACCAAATGTTTAAAGGTGAGGCTAAAATCGATGGAGATAAATTAGTAAAATTAGATAACGATTTAGATAAATGGATTGTCGCTAAGTTTTATGTTTTGCATAAAGAAGTGACAGAAGCAATGGAAGATTATAATTTAGTCAAAGCTACCCGGCCACTAATTGATTTTGTTGATGAATTATCTACTTGGTATTTACGTCGTAGTCGAGATAGATTCAAAGGTGAGGATGAAAAAGATAAAGAACAAGCTATTCAAACTTTGGCTTTTATCTTAAAGCAATTTGCTAAAGTCATCTCTCCATTTACTCCAATGACCGCCGAAATTATCTGGCAAGAATTTTCGCCAAAGACTTCAGTGCACTTAGAAGATTGGGCAAGTTATGATAAAAAATTAGTAGATCAAAAAGTTTTAGATAAAATGGACGCTGTTCGTCAGATTGCAGAGAGCGTGCATGCCCTACGGGCCGGAGCTGGTATGAAAGTTCGTCAGCCTTTAGCTACTTTAGTAGTTGGAGAAAAATCAGGACTGGCAAAAGAGCGGGATTATTTAGAGCTTTTAGCTGATGAATTAAATGTAGAGCAAGTTGTTATAGATAACGTTAAAGAAGTCGAGGGTTGGCAGGTAGCTGAAGTGAATGATTTCAAAGTTGCTCTAGACACAAACTTAACAGATGATCTAAAAGAAAAAGGAGTTTTGCGTGAATTAATTCGTTTTATAAATGTTTTACGTAAAGAGTCTGGTTTGAAACCAGTAGATAAACCAGTAGAAACTTATCAAACAGAATCCGCAAGCTTATTAGCTGTTATTGAAAAATATAAAGAAGAAATAATCAAATCAACATCTGCTGGATCTTTAGAAAAAGTAGATGCTAGTCCAGAGACACAGTTAGTCAAAAAAATAAACGGCGAAGAAATTATTTTAGGATTAAAATAAAATGGCTTTCAAGACTGAAGCATTTGTTCTAAGAACCAGGGCTTGGCGAGAAGCTGACAGGCTGTACTATTTATTTACTCCACACGAAGGTTTGATCACAGCCGTAGTCAAAGCGGCCGCCAAATCTAGTAGTAAACTTTCTGGACACTTACCACCTTTTGCCAAAGTCAAAGTAATGATCGGCCGCGGTAAGATGGACCATGTGGCGGGCACACATTTGATAAAAGATTATCAAAACATCAGAACAAACTTACGCAGCATGTCATTGGCTTCCAGTATTATTGAGTTATTTTTGGGAGAAGTCAGTACTGGGCCGCGTTGGAAAGAATTTCAGTTATTAGAAGAAATATTTACTTTATTAGATGATGATCAGTTGTCTGATGAAAAGAAAATGTTATTGGTTCGTACATTTTTATGGAAATTTTTAAGCATTAGTGGTTGGCATCCACATTTGGATAATTGTGTTTCTTGTGGAGCATCTGTCAGTAGTGGATATTATCTGCCTGGCCGAGGAGTAGTTTGCAAAAAACATCAACCAGCAAATGCTTTGTTAATGAGTGAAGATTTGTTACAATTCTTAAGAGAGATTTTAGCAAGGCCGTTGATGGACGTTTTGGACCTATCAATTGCTAAGCAATTAAATAGAGAGTGGCTACAAGCTTCCCAAGCTTATTATCAGGAAGTTTATGATCGTCCTTCTCAAGCATTAAAATTATTTATATATGGCTAAAGTAAAAAAACGCAGCGTTGATTCTGTCAAAAGATCACCGGTTCGCAAAACATCCTATGAAGCACCGACAGTTAGTCGCCGCAAATCGACTAAGAGAAAAGTGCCAAAAGAATATCAGACTTTCAAAAAAGCACCTAAAGGAAGAGGTGGCTTAGTTTTCTTTTTATTTTTGATTTTCATTGGCGCAGCTGCTGGGCTCATATATTGGAATAATAATGCTTCTGGTCCAGAACAAGAGAGCTTAAAATTAGCAGTGATCGGGCCCAAGACCATTACCTCTGGTGACGAAGTTAAATATGTTGTTGAATATACAAATTTAGATGTCGTACCTTTGACTAAAATGGAATTGAGTGTTTATTGGCCAGCTGGATTTTATTTTGATGAAGCTTCTGTAGATCCTGCTAATGGTAACGCCAAAACTTGGTCGCTGACAGATCTAGCTCCTGGGCAGACTGCCAAGATAGAGATTGAAGGACAATTAGTTGGTGTCAAAGATGATAAATTAGCTGCTGTTTTCAATTTAGATTATCAGCCGGCAAATTTTCATTCAGATTTTAGAGCCAAAGATACCATAGAGACAAAAATTAAAGATCAAAAAATAGAATTAAGTATTGTTGCTATTGAAAAAACTTTGATTGACACTGAACAAGAAATTAAAATTGTTTACAGCAATCTTACAAAGGAAGCTTTAATTGATTTGAGTTTAGATGTTTTATTACCAGATGACTGGGTTACTGTCAGTACCGAGCCAACCAAAGAAGGAGATTTTTGGCTTAGCTCACTAGAGCCGGAGGAAGAAAAAGAATTGATTATTACTGGTAATTTTACAGTTGATAGTAAGTCAGATCAGCTATTAGTAGCCGAGATTGGTAATGTAGTAAATGAAGATTTCCGTCGTTTATCTCGTCAGGAACATGAAATGACAGTGGTTAATCCGCAATTTGTCATCGATCTGGAGATTAATGGTGAGTCTGGAGATATGACAACTGATTGGGGTGATAGATTACGTTATCAATTAGACATTACTAACGACAGCGCTAGTGACGTATCTGATGTGCAAGTAGCTGCCTTGTTGACCGGTGGGATCTTAGATTGGGATACCTTGGATTCAGTCGGAGAATATTTGGAAGAAAAGGTAATCTGGACATCGGATGTCGATGAAAGTTTAAATACTTGGCCAGCTGGTGAGACCAAAACTTTCACTTGGGAAGTAGAAGTGACAGATCAGCCACAGCCAGAGCGATTGATTGAAAATATCGTCATGATAAACATTGCTGGCTTGAGTGGCTGGGAACAATTACAAAATGTTTCTCAAATTACAGTTGGCGAAAGTTTAAGTTTTAATAATGGTATTTACTGGCATTTAGGTGGTCGTCGAGTGGGAGCTGGATTATTACCACCTCAAGTTGGCGAAAATACAGAATATTTAGCTGTCTGGTCTTTGCCACAAAGTACTGGTAGTTTTGATACAGTAACAGTCAGCACAGTTTTACCACCAAATGTTTCTTTTATTGATGGCGCTGAAGTACAAGAGGGGGATTTAGCTTTCAATGAAGATGATCGTAGTTTGACTTGGAGCTTAGAAGATTTTGATGATTTGTTATTGCCGCTAACTGCTTCTTTTATGATTAGTATTACTCCTGATGCTGAAGACAGAGGACAAGCGGTTACTTTATTAAATCCGGTGACAGCGACAGCTTTGGGCCAAGAAGAAGTGATTGTTCGTTCAAAGATTTTGAAAACCTCAGATGTGGTGGCAGAAAGTAGTGATCCATATGGTCTAGTACAATAATGTTTAAGCTAAATAAAATTTCAAATAAATCACAAGCAAGATTAGGGGTGTTAACTACTGCTCGAGGCAAAGTTAACACGCCTTTTTTTATGCCAATTGCCACAAAAGCTGCCTTAAAAAGTTGTACTGTGCAAGAAGTAAAAGATTTAGGCGCAGAAATTATTTTGTCTAATACTTATCATAATTATTTGCGTCCAGGCATGGATGTCATAAAAAAACATGGTAATCTACATCAATTTATGGATTGTGATTTACCAATTTTGACTGATAGCGGTGGCTATCAAGTTTTTTCTTTATCAAATTTAAGAAAAATAAAAGGCGATCAAGTGGAATTTCAGTCACATATTGATGGCTCAAAACATATTTTGAATCCAAAAAAAGTTATCGACATCCAAATAGTTTTGAATTCCGATATCATGATGATTTTAGATGAGTGTATTGGTTTACCAGCCAAGCGTCAGGATGCAATCAAAGCATTAGAGAGAACTACGCGTTGGGCAGAGATAGCTTTTGATTATAAAAATAAATTAAACAAAAAATCTAAAATAATAAAAAAGCAATTAATATTTGGCATTGTCCAAGGAGCAGATTTTAAAGACCTGCGTCATCAATCAGCGGCAGAACTTATGAAATTTGATTTTGATGGATTTGCTATTGGTGGTTTAGCTGTTGGTGAGCCAAATAAAGTGATGTATAAAGTTTTGGATTATACTACACCAGTTCTACCAAGTGATAAGCCACGTTATTTGATGGGTGTTGGTTATCCAGAAAATATTATTGAAGCTGTAAAACGGGGAGTGGACATGTTTGATTGTGTTATTCCTACTCGTGAGGCCAGGCATGGCAAGCTTTATATCAGGACTGGGAAGATAGGTAATAGGAAGTTTTATGAGACTATTAATATCACAAATGCGAAGTTTGCCAAGGATAAAACCTTGTTAGCAAAAGGACGCTTTGGCCGATATTCATTAGCCTATATGCACCACCTATTTAAGACGCAGGAGCCTCTAGGGCTTCGTCTAGCGAGCCTAAACAACCTAGCCTTCTATATGGACCTAATGGCTGATATACGAGCAGCAATCAAGGCAGGAAAGCTATAGTAGAAGTCACGCATTCTCAACTGTGTTCGCAGGATGGTATTTAGCCGATTCTGTGTGACATCTATAGTGTGAAAATAAAGAGAACAATTAGTTTGTTAATTATATAAATTCCAGCTACTTGCTGGTTTTTTATGATCTATAAATTGATCCGATAAGCTGCATGATGCCCACGATACAATATGCCCAAGAGAATATAACAGTGTGTGCTTCCTTAATTTTTTTCCTTAATAAAAAATAAGGGATAATTTCAAGCAGTAAAGCAAGTATTAAACCACCGAATATGTATCCTAGTGCTTGAGGTATACTTGCTGTTGCAAATAGAGAACCAATTATAGAGCCAATTAGTCCAATTGCAAATAAAAACTTAACATAGCTAGGAGCATTTTTGAAATTTAATTTTGAAGATTTTTCCATATGATTAATTTACTAATTATTTCCAGCTATTTAGCTGGGTTTATTTTTTTCTTTTAAGGGGTTTTTTATCATAATGACTCTTACCTTTTCTCAGCAGTTCGGCTATACCGCCAAAAACACTACCTATTATAAAGTAGGTTATAGCATTAGACCGAACTTCATTTGAACCAAAAATGAAAATAAGAATAAAGATTATGACAAAAGTTATCCAGAAGAACTTACTATTACTTTTTTTGGTTTGTCCGTAGTCTGGTTGTTGCTTCTCACACTCGTCACAAAGCAATGTAAGCCCTAATTTCTTTTTCTGTTCCTGACCTATGTTATGCTTTGTTAGTTTGTCGCAAGTATCACATTTAATATTGCTCATATATCTATTCCTTAATTATTTCTTTTATTTTTTCAACTACTTCCTTTGGAACAACTTGTGCTTTGATAATATAATCTGCAGCACCTAGTTCCTTTGCACGCTCCTGATCTTCTTCCTGAGACATATTGGTCATAATAACTACTGGTATGTCCTTGGTTCTAGAATCTTCTTTTAATATTTCCAGCATTCTAAATCCATTAAGGTTTTTATGGTTTATGTCTGTAATAATGAGATCTGGTTTTTCATTGATAACTTCATCAATAAATTCATCCTCACTATCTGCTGGATTTATAAATCCTTTATATTCAAAACCACAGCCCACAAACTTAGCGTGGTACATGTTGTTTAGAAATTCATCATCTTCAAAATGAACTATTTTCATATATTTATTTTAATTCTTTCTTATAGTTCCTTGGATTAATCCTACGGTCTACCTTCAACAACAAAGCAAAGAACTTAACTAGGTCTTCGGTAATTTTGATTTTTGGTTGTTTCATACGTTTAATTAAGCAATCCTTCAAGTTCATCTTTCCATTGTTTCATTAGTTTATGCCAATTTATATTCTCATCGTAAATATTAGATATTGGCTGAATGACTCCTAGATTCTCAAATTCGCCAATTGATGCTGCAGTTGGAATACCAACAAGGCAAGGGGTCCCGTTTTCCTTTGCCACTACTAATCCTCCTGATACACCACTATCTAATTTTGCACTTGTAAAGTAGCCGTATTCGCTTTCACCACTAATTATGCCTTCAGTAACTATTAGGTTTCTTTTTTTATTGAATTCATTAATCAGTTCTAAATGTTCTTCATATGCAGCGGTATTATCAAAAACTTTTTCAAAAGGCGGGTATTGTGTTTCGGCAGCACCGGGATATCCAAATATATATACTCTTTTACCAGAGTTGATGTTTTCACAGAAAGGATAAGGATTGTTATTCTCTCTTTGTAAAATAGAGCCAGCCGTTGCAAGTTCATAAAACCGAGAAATTAGTAATGCTATATCAATAAATTCTGTTAATGTGGTCGTGTCATCATAAACAGTAAATGTAAAGCCCTCATCATCAAGTGTAAAACCATCATCAAACATATGATTAAATGATACATAACACTGACCTTTTGCATTTTTGGGATTTGTAGAAGAAAAAATACTGTTTTGAGCAACATGAGCATTAGTTACCAATACAGGTCGTGCATAATCTGAGCCTTGGCCATCATGTAATCTTAAATAACTACCACTGCCAAATAGATGAGGTACTTCTGGGCTATTTACGTCTGGACAACTAACAGCGGCTATAGATTTTGATATTTCATCAATTTCATCAATTGTCAGTTCGGTTGAATTATTGTTATCAATAAATTTGGGCAGAATAAAGAGTGTGGCAATAACTACTACTCCTATAACCATTACTATTGGCAATGTTAATAATTTTTTCATATTATTTATATTTTTCTACACAAATATTTAGACAGTCTGCTCTTTTTTCTTTTACCATTGGGCCATCATGAGTACTAACGCCCATGAGACTGTTATTTTCATAACAGGCATCTGTACACGCATCATACTTTGCGTCGTTGTTTGCTTGATTACCAGTAGTGCATCCAGCACCCATTAGTAGAATAGCGACTAATATTAATAAAAGTTTTTTCATATATTTAGTTTAATTATTTTCCTAATAAATAGCTTAATGGAAACCATAAGATAAACGCTATCCACCAGGTTGCAAATGCGGCAATGGCTGAACCGAAGATCAAATCACGTACATCCTTGTTAAAGCCTTCTTGCTTAGCCAGCATATACACGAATAGTAATGTGATAGTAGGGAATGCCATCACAGCCCAGAACGACTGCATATCAAGCAATCCTTGGTATATTAAGAATAACCAGGCGATAGTGCCTATGAACCCGGGGCCTTTAAGCCATTTTGTTTTAAATTTCATATATTTAAAATTACTTATTTTCCTTTACACATGAACTATAGCAAAAACTCTATAGATTTACCACAATTGCTTGACAAATTAGCATTTTTGCCCTATAATGAAGGCACAATTGAATAAAATCCAACAGTCTATTTGGACACAGATAAGAAGTTCTTGGTCCTTAAACCATGTAAAATATTCCAAATAGATAGCTGTGTCGCAACTGGTGTTGGTCTATCCTTAATGGGATAGCGAGTCTCAGAAACTCAAACTAAGTATAAACTATTTGTTTATCAGGTTTGAGCTTTTTTTTATGGAAAAATATGAATACAAATTAACATTAGAAGATAAAAAAGTTTTTCTTCCCAATGTTAGAGAAATGATAACTGAAGAAATAGATCTAGTTTTAAAGTTGAAAAAAGAACAAATGGAATATTCTTCTAAGAAGCACCCATTCCCATGGCTTCAAGAATGCTTTGTTGAATTTATGCAGGAAGGCATCTCTAAGGAGGAAAGCAAGCTTCAGAGGCTAAGAAGAACCTTGTATCAGTTCACAGGCTCAGCTCCAGGACTTATTACCTCTGACAACTTCATAGACTACCGGCGTATTAAGGAAGATGTTCCTATGCTTCAAGTTGCTCAAGACCATCTTGAACCAACCAAGCGTCCGCACATCTTTAGATGCTTTCTACACGAGGATAAAACCCCCTCGCTCACTATAGATGTTAGGAAGAACAGATGGAAATGTTTTAGCTGTGGGGAGGGAACAAGTAATATTGACTTCATTATGAAAAAATTAAAGGTCGGTTTTCAAGAAGCTTTGAAGATATTAGATAAATATTAACTAAAAATATTATGGAAGAAGAAAAAAGAGAAAAGAGCAAAGGTCTTTGGATCAATAAAAAAGATGACAAAGAATATATGTCATTAGCATGCCCAGAGTGTGGTAAGAAACTGATTGGTTTTCCTAATAAGTTTAAGGAAAGTGATAATCAGCCAGACTACAATATTTTGGTTGCTAAAAAACAAGATTAATTAATTTCTTGCTTCTTCGGGGGAAGTGCTCCAGCAGGCTTGATCCTGGTTAAACCTTCTCCCGAGGAAACAGGTCTGGAGCCTATGTTAGTAAAGAAAAAGTACACTAAAGTGCCAAATGAGTTTCTTGAAGCTTTAATTCAACTACCGTTTAGAGGTTGTGAGTTTCAGGCAGCACTTTTTATTATTAGAAAAACAGTTGGTTTTCATAAAGAACAAGACGAGATATCAATTAGTCAATTTGAAAAAGCTCTGCAAAGAAGCAGGCCAACGATAATTAAAGCATTAAAGAATCTTCAACTAGTAAAGGTAGCTAAACTAGTAAGGCAGAGTAAGAGCAAAAGGCATAGTAATTTATGGGCAATTAACCTTAATCCTAATGACTGGGATCTAGTAAAGGTAGCTAAACTAGTTAAGTGTAAGAGCTCAATTGGTAAGGGTGTCTTTACCCCAACTAGTAAAGACGCCTTTACACACAAAAGAAAGAAAGAAAATACAAAAGAAAGCGAATATTATAAAACTCATTCTTCATCTATAGATGAGATATTAAGATTCTACTATGAGTGGAAGGATTATCCAGCAAAACGTGAAGTGGAGGAAGATGAAATAGAAGCGGTCATCAAGCTATTAAAGTACGCAGCAGATCTTAAGGATCCAGTTGGTGAAATAAAAGAATTGATACGGCTGTTATATGACGATTCTCGTAAGGGAAAGTTTAATTGGACCATAAAAACAGCTGCGAAGAAATTTTATGATTATTTCAAATAAAATTTTAGGCAATAGGTTTACATAAGATAGTATTTGAATATAAGAGGTATCTTTGTAGTTTAGATAATAAGTAGGAAGTGAAATTTATACGTCTCAATCGTTTAACACATATGGAAAACTTTTCAGAAGAAAATGAAGGAATATCAGCAACATCTGCAGAACTTACACCATTGCAGGCTAAGGTAAAGAAAATGTTCTCAAATCATGAAGATTGGAGAGTAGTCGGTTACCAAGAACCTAAGCCTCGTCCAGCAAAGAGATTCACTGGCTGGAGCTAACCTGCGTCATTCTAACCATGCTGCTTTCAACGTTTTGTTTTAAGTTAGCCTAACCCAGTGTGACGCAAGAGCTATTGTGTTGTTCCGCATCAAAAAAGCCTTTAAAAGGCCGAAGGGGGCATGCCCTACCTACCATGTATCCCCAAATAATTTAACTACCCTATATTCATCAACGAATAATAAAAAAACCATGTCATTTCAATTTGAACAACTCACGGTTTATCAGAATGCCAGGAAGCTGGTTCAGGAAGTTTATGTTCTAATAAAAAAATTCCCCCAAGAGGAGAAATTTGCTTTAGGTAACCAACTCAGACGTTGCGTCACCTCTGTCCCAATCAACATTGCCGAGGGAAGCGGTTCTGCTTTTAAGAAAGACAATGCACTATTTCTGAATATAGCAAATCGTAGTTTGTCGGAGACTGTTGCAATCTTACAACTTTCTTCTGACCTTCACCTTATAGATGTTTCTGAGTATGAAAGACTTTATGAAAAGTTTGAGATACTTGCTAAGCAATTAACTGCGTTAAGACAAAGTAAATTAAAAAAATGATAAACCAAAATCAATTAGCAAAACTTTTAGGAGTAACACGACAGGCTATCCACGATCAGATGGAAGGCAGAGTTTTGAGGTATAGGAGATGGGGCATAGAGATACCAGCTGTTCGTCGTAGTCAAAGGTGGTATTTCAAAGACGAGGATGTTTGGAGTTTATTAAAAGAATTAAAAATTAAAAAGAAATAATTATGTTATTTAAAAAAAACAAATTAACACAGATCAAATCAGTGGCCAGAGAAGAGAAGTTTGATATTGGTGATTCCCAAGCTACTAAGAAGAGCGTGATTAATTTAGAGCACATTGATAAAGATGAGCTAAAGAAGCAGGTTGATCAATTAAAAAAACAGCAAGCAGAAGAAGGCAGGCTTACTTTTAAAAGTACCGGTGAGTCTTCTCAGCTAGAAAGAGCTTTAAGCAAGCCTTTAGACTTAAGTGAATCAGAAGAAGACCTTCTGACACAAATGCTCAAAAGTGGTGCTTCAGATCAAGAGATCAAGGAGGAGTTTCCCGAGCTTTTTAACTAGCTTGTAAAATTTAGATTTTGGCGTTAGAATGGTGGTAATTAACGATTTAACCTCAATGAAAAAAAATAATTTTGATGAAGTAGTATCATCTATTGCATGTTATCTTAAACCAGACGTACTCAAAGATGAATATAAACAATTCGTTGATTCAGGTAATTTTAAGATAAAAGAAGTAGATAAATATTTTGAATTGTTGACTAGTATCGGTTATTTTTATAAAAAGTTAATAAAGTATGAAGTTTATTTTCGTGATTTCTACCCTACAAAAAAAACAATAACAGAACATGAAGCGTTATGGCACCATATAAATGCTTATTTGGAGGATATTGATATTTTTAGAAATAAGTGTACTTCTTTTCTCAACATCCTAAAGAGAGATTTAAAGTCATTTGCTTCTAATAAAAATGAAATAGACGATTTGTATAAGCACTTAGTCACAATGACTGAAAAGGTTTTTAAACAAGTAAAAGAGCATAGGCACCCTCACCATCATAAAGGAAATAGATTCCTTGATCCAGATTTGATAAGTGCGGATGGTTTATTTGTTATATTACAAGATGAGTGTGGCCTTAAATCAAAGTTTAATATTGATGATAAAATAGTAGAAGCTAGAAGACAGGTGTTGTTTGAAAAATCAAAACAAAGATGGATTAATACAGCGAAAAAGAACGGTGAAGCATTAGATGGATTTCTAGATGATATTTTTGGGAGAATAAAAAACCATTTATATCAATATTTAAATATCAAACCACTAGAGGAGATAGTTAAAAAGAAACAGCTAAAAAATAACTAAATCCTAAGCTGATCATTATTGATAAACGAAGACAATTTGCTAATGGCGAGTTGTTTTTGTTTCAAATCACTTTGGAGATAGACCTGAGTAGAGGACAAGTTAGCATGACCAAGAAGCTCAGAGATTGTCACGAGATCAACACCTTTGCGAAGTAAGGAAATAGAAAAAGAATGTCTCAGTCCATGAGGCGTGATGTGTTTCTTAATTCCACAAATCCTCATGTGACGTTTGAACAATTTCTGAATAGCATTGTAGTCAATTCTAGAACCAGTGAAGGATAGGAATAAGGCATGGGATTGAGTATGCTTAAAAGTCTTCTCTCTCCAGCCTATATACTTTCTCATCCATAGAATTAATTCTCTAGTTAGTGGCACTATCCTATCTTTATCTTCCTTTGCTTCTCTAACAATTATAATTCCTTCTCCCAAACTAACATCTTCCACATTCAAACCAATTATCTCAGAACGTCTAAGACCACATAGAGCTAGAATACGAAAGATGGTTGCATCCCTAACTTCTAAATCCATATTCGGTTTACTTAGATACTTGGTGAAGGGGGTATTGAGCACAATTTGTAACTCTTCATCATTTAGATACTTAGGAAGTCTCTTTCCTCTCTTCGGAAATTTAATTTTATTACACGGGTTTGCTATAACCCAGTCTTGATCTTGGCAGAAATTGAAAAAGCTTTTCAGTGCTGTGATCTTCCTCTCTACAGATGCTGGCTTATAGTTTTGTAAGCTAGAAAGCCATTCTCTAACGTGCTGAGTTGTGATACTATTAAGTGTGTAGTCAGAACCAAGGAAGCGTAGCCATAAGCTCAGCTCTCTTCCATAACCTCTGACAGTGTTCTCTGCATAGTTTCTTTCAACTCGCATGTACGATTCAAATTCTTTCATAGCAGAACGAACCGTTTGTTGTGTGTGTGACATAGTTTTTTTCTTTCCTCATGTTCTCTCAAGTTTTTCCACCTATACACTACTTTCTATTTCCTATTACTTGTTTGATTGTGTTATTCCTACACGAGAAGCTCGACATGGTAAGTTATATTTATGGAAAGGCAAGCCTGATGTCACTAAAAAAGACTTTTATAAAACCATAAATATTAATAATGCTAAATTCGCTAGTGATAAAAAGCCAATTAATAGTATTAATCTAAAAAATTATTCTTTGAGTTATCTACATCATTTATTCAAAACGCAAGAGCCATTAGCTTTGCGTTTAGCTACACTTAATAATCTCAAATTTTATTTAGATTTAATGTCTGAAATAAGAAAAGCAATTAAAAATAATAAATTATGAGTATGATGTTTTTAGCGATTGTAGTAGTTTTAATTTTAGTAATAGCGACATTTGTCGCTGGAGCTATAAGTGATCACAAAAAAGAAAAGTAAATTAAAAGTGCGGGCCGCAGGCCCGCACTTTTTTTAACTATAGTAATCTATTTCCAGCTATTCGCTGGTTTTATTTTCATTTTTAAATTCAAATACTTTTAATGATTTTATAAGTGCTAGGACTAACGTATAGAACACTAAGGAGGGAATGAATGCTATACCAATATTGTCCGCTAATCTGGGATTGAGTGCCATCATAACTACCCCACCGATCATGTATAGGAGAAATAAAAATATACCGGATGTATTAGCGATTATTGAGTAAGTAGATGGTTTATTTGTTGCATGCTTTATAAAACTTAAAAATATAAAATAAATAAGCAAAAGTAGCAAGGTTAAAGTGCTAATATTAATTACTGTACCATCATCAATAGATGCACCTATCACGAAAATGATAAAAATAGTCATTAAAACTGATATAGAGATGACTAATTTTTTATCTCTAGGTTTTTTATTTAGTTCATTCATAATTTTAAAATTATATTCTATTAATTCCAGCTATTCACTGGTTTTTATTTTTAAGTCTTTTTTTATTTATTTCTTCTGAATAAATTTTTCTAAGTCTTCTTTGCTGTAAGTATTGATAATATTTTTTGTGTCAATTCCTAATTCTTCAAATAAAGTATTAAAATATTTTTCTACTACACTCATGCAACGCCAAAAACGCACACCTCTTTCTTTAAAGGTTGAGGTGGTGCCAGCTTTATCAGTTTTGCTTTCGATAAATTTATTTTCATGCTCATCAGTATTTATAGCTATCTTTAGGCCTTGTTTTAAATAAGGCGCTAAAGCTTTTTTAATTTTAGGTGATGAAATGAGAGGTGTTAATTCTGGTAATTTAGATTTGAGAACAGTTACATAGCTTCTATCGTCACTAGGGAATTTTTCATAGTCCAAAATTTCATCATAGATGAAAGCCATTAAGTCTTTTAAATTTATTTCTATGGCTACTTCATTTTCTAACGCAGTTTTAGCAATATCATCCCAATCTAATTGTCCAACAACTTCTGCATCTACATCATGTCCAATATGACACATGACATTAGTTCGAGGATTTTGCATGCCTTTTTTAGTTAGTTCAGTGTACTCTTTAGGATCTTGAATAATTGGAGTAAAATTTTCTTGATCAACGTGTGGGTGGATGGAGCAGTTTACAATCTCAAATTGTCCGCTGTCTACCATTTCTGTATCAAAACTGCCGTCTGGCAATAGATTTGCCTCTACACCCTTAAAAACTTTGATCGGTGATTTTTTATCTCCAGAAATTTGATCTATATCAGCTAAAACTTCTTCTAATCTTTCATCTTTGTACAAAGCTACTTTTTCAGCTTGAGTTTTAGCGAGTTTTGTTATTTTTGTTTTATCTGCAGTGCTTAGGTCTGCTTGATTTTTACCAAAATTTTCTTGCAGCCAACTCGCGTTATTTAGATACATGTCATTAAACCATGCAGTAATACCTTCTATTGCTTTGGCAGGATCTGCATCACGAGAGTGTTCAGTGATAGCAATAAATTCATTAAGCATTTCATTTGCGTGATATTGCGTTAAAACTTCCAGAGGAATCTTTCCGCAATTACTACCTTTTCTAGATCCGATAACATCTTCAGGTGTTTCTGGTTGATCCAGATTTGTGGCTGTGTGTGAGTGCAATTCACCTCGCCAATGCGAAATACTTATCTTTCCTTCAGCCTCTGCTCTTTCTTTTCTCTTTCCAGCATTAGATGGCTTTGCTTGTTCAAATTTATTCATATGTTTATTCATACTCTTATCTTACATGATTTATTATAAATAGAAAAGCATTTCGTATTTTTCTTAATTAATAAAAAATGGTATAATATTTCTAATGAGTAATAATATTTTTATACAGACAATCAAAACCCTCTTCGTTGATTTGGTGGGTGAAATTTTATACTTCCCTTTTTGGTGGTATACCAGAGGTTTGAAAAAAAGAGTGCTTTATGTTTGGGATAGTATCAAGCGTTTAGCTAGCAATCTATCTTTGCGGGTGATGATTACTCACTTATTTAGTCCAATGTTTGCTCAAACAGATCGAGCAGGACGTGCAATTAGTTTTGTAATGCGTCTAATTATTTTAATTAGTCGTATTGTTGTTTTCTTAATTATTGCCGTGCTTTATATCGGTTTATTAATATTTTGGATACTTTTACCACCATTAATCATTGTTCAAGTAGCTAACAATTTACGTATTTTATGGCTACCGTAAAGTTTCAACAATGTGATCAATGTCGCGGCGAAGGTTCTATTATCAACAAAAGATGTAGCGCTTGTTTTGGCATCGGTCAGTATTATTTTAAAGATAACAATTTTTTATATTGGGATAAAAAAATAAACCGCTCAAGTATTTTTGTGCGGGAGACGAGATTAGTAATTGATTTATTGATAAATGGTTTATTGATTTTGTCCGCTATCTTGAGTGTAGTGTTTGTCTATCGTATTTTAGACAAAGTAGAATTTGATCCTCGAAATTTATTAACATTTTTAAATACTCCAAGTTGGGACAATCTATGGCTAGTTATTTTGGCTACGGCCAATATGTATTTGCACTATCGCTTGTCTCTTCCTTCACATCGCAAAAACATCAGTGCTAAAAAATTAAACAACAAAGACCTTTTTACCAAATATAATATTTCTAACAGTTTCAATCAAGAAACAGAAGATATCCTAGATAAAGCTTGGCTTTATGCTCATCACAAAAAGGTATGGCCAGTGACTGTTTGGCATTTACTATTTGTTTTACTCAATGACAAAGATATTAAAGTTGTTTTGGCACGCTTAGGAGTAGGCGCACAAAA
Organism: uncultured Gammaproteobacteria bacterium; assembly: GCA_964645825.1. Taxonomy (GTDB): domain Bacteria; phylum Patescibacteriota; class Patescibacteriia; order UBA1558; family GWA2-36-10; genus JABIAL01. The sequence goes on along the minus strand of CAZXZY010000013.1, from coordinate 1,337 downwards.
TTTGCAACAGACCATTGATAAGTCTTTATCATCCTTGGTCAAGAAAAATATTACAGCTAAATTAACTCGCCAACAAAAATTAGATTTATCGGCGGAATTAAAAGACGTTTTATTAAACGCTTATTGGCACGCGGCCGTTGTCCGTCGAGTAAAGCAAGTGGAGGAGATTGATTTGTTGGCCGGACTTGCCAAGCATAGTGAAGATGTCAAAGATTTCTTTTATAATTTTAAAATCAGCGATGACAAAATAGACAATGTCATAGCTTGGTTGGATATTAATTTACGCTTAGGCCAACGCTACCGTCGTTATCGTAGTCGATCCTTATTAAAGCCAAAATCAGGCATCAATCGTTCCTATACTGCTATCGCTACACCGATGTTGGATAATTTTTCTCAAGATCTGACGCTAGCTGCCAAATATGGACGCTTAGCTTTGTCAGTTGCTCGTGAAAAAGAAATGGATGAGGTGATGAATTCTATGGAAAGTGATTTATCTAGTGTAGTTTTGGTTGGTTTGCCCGGCGTTGGTAAAACCAATATTGTCGAGGGCATTGCCAATAATATGATGGCTGAGGAAGTGCCAGATATTTTTCAAGACAAAAGATTGGTCAGTATCTCTGTGCCTTGGTTGATTTCAGGTGCAACCGGTACGGGTAAATTAGAAGAAAGATTTTTAGGTATCTTAAATGAGGCGGCAGTTTCCGGAAATATTATTTTATTTATCGAAAATATTCATAATCTAGTTGGTATTAGTTCTGAGGGTACTGAGGGTATTGATTTGTCAGAAGTATTAGCGGCTGAGATTAGAAATAAAAATATCATTGTTATTGCCTCTACTACCAACCAAGAATATGTACAACATTTAGAAGGCAAGGAATTAGGTCAAGCCCTACATAAAGTAGTCATTGATGAGCCAGATAAAAATCAATCAATTCAAATCATGGAGTCTCATGTTGGCGGTTTGGAAAATAAGTATAAAGTTTATTTCACTTATAATGCTTTAGAAAAGATTTATGATTTAACTGATCGTTATTTGCCTGATCGTTATTTGCCAACCAAGGCTATAAATATTATGGAAGAGGTAGCAGTGGCAGCTACTAAGACGCCTAAACAAGACAGATTGATTCGTGGCGAAGATGTGGCTAGATTAATTTCTCGCAAAACCAAGATTCCTTTAGCTAGCATTTCAAACAGAGAATCAGTCAAACTTTTGAATTTGGCCGAAGCCATTCATGAGCGCGTGATTGGACAAGATGAAGCGGTTCAGCAAGTAGCGACTGCCTTACAAAGAGCTCGAGCAGAACTTCGAGATAAAAAAAGACCGATTTCTACTTTAT
>CAZXZY010000012.1:0-22380 GCA_964645825.1 uncultured Gammaproteobacteria bacterium | reverse complement strand
GCGAGCTTACTCATTTGTTTCCAGAACTTAGTTCAGATTTTTCAAATCGTCCACCAAATCCATTAGCTGAAGGGGCATCTGATCAGTTAGCGGCTCGTGTGCAAGCAGAAAATGCAGACCTGGGGGTCATATATGATGTTGATGGTGATCGAATGTTTTTGGTAGATGAGCAAGGCACTTTTGTGAGAGGAGACATGATTTTGATTTTATTAGCCCAAGCGATGCTAAAGAGATATCCTGAAAGTGGTGTTGTCTATAATCTTATTTGCTCTCACGCTGTACCAGAATTAGTGACTAAGTGGGGCGGTCGTCCTATTAGAAGTGAGGTGGGCTATGTAAATTTATCTCGTCATATGCGAGAAGACGATGGAATCATGAGCGGAGAATTGTCAGCTCACTTTTCTTTCAAGGATAATTTTTACGCTGACAATGGTTTTATTGCCCTACTTTTAGTTTTACAAACAATTTCAGAAGATGGTAGAAAATTATCAGAGATTATTAATGAATTTCAGCTCTATGCTAAGGGTGATGAAATTAATTTGCCAGTAGAAAATATTCCCGCTGTTTTGGATAAAATTCGTAGTATTTTTAAAGCTAACATTAAAGATGAGATTGATGGCATTACAGCTGAATTTGATGACTGGTGGCTAAATGTTCGTCCATCAAATACTGAGCCTTTATTACGAGTGGTAGTTGAAGCAGCAAATAAAAAGATGTTAGCAGAAAAAACTCAAGAGGTTATTAATTTAATAAATAGTTAATTATAAAATTATGTGGTATGTAATTGGTGTAATTTTGTTCATTGTTATTATTTCTATACGCCAAATTAATCAGTATCAACGTGGCGTAACTTTCTTATTTGGTAAATATACCAAAACTAAAGAGCCGGGTTGGCGCTTGATTTTTCCTATTATTCAACAAATGCAAAAAGTTGACATTCGAGTCAAAGCCGTAGATGTACCAGATCAAGATGCAATTACCAAAGACAATGTTTCTGTAAATGTGAATGCAGTTTTATACTACAAAGTTCAATCATCAGAAAAAGCAATTTTAGAAGTAGAGAATTTTTCTTATGCTGTTTCTCAATTAGCTCAAACTACCATGCGCGATGTAGTTGGTGAGGTAGATTTGGATGGCTTATTAACCCAACGTGATGAGATCTCTAGTCGTATTCAACAGATTGTAGATCGTGCCACTGATCCCTGGGGCATCAAAGTAGTTTCTGTAGATTTGAAACACATAGAGTTGCCAAAAGATATGCAACGAACCATTGCTAAACAAGCTGAAGCGGAAAGAGAAAAGAGAGCAGTTATTATCAAGGCTCAAGGTGAGGTAATAGCTGCTGAAAATATGGCTAAAGCTGCTGACACATTGTCAAAATCTGATGGTGCTTTGCATCTAAGAACTCTACAGTCAGTCAATGATCTATCATCTGATCAATCAAATACAGTAGTTCTTGCTTTGCCTCTAGAAATTTTAAGGGCTTTTGAAGGCATGTCTAAACATAAAGAAAAATAATCCTAATGATTGGAGTTTTCGATTCAGGCCTGGGTGGCTTAGCAGTTTTCAAAGAAGTTACCAAGGCTTTACCAAATTATGATTATATTTATTTGGGAGACAATGCTCGTGCCCCTTATGGTGATTTGAGTCAGGATATTATTTATCAATATACTCAGCAAGCTGTTGATTATTTATTTGCTCAAGGTTGTAGTTTGATAATTTTGGCTTGTAATACAGTGTCGGCTGAAGCTCTACGTAAATTGCAACAAGAGTATTTACCAAATAAGTATCCTGGTAAAAATGTTTTAGGTATTATCCGGCCTTTATCAGAAATAGCGGCGACTGCAAGTGTAAATAAAAACATCGCAGTTTTAGGAACGCAGAGCACAATAAGCTCAAATGCTTACCAGGTAGAATTACAAGAGCAAGATAAAAATATTCAAGTGATTCAACAAGCCTGTCCGTTATTAGTTTCCTTGGTTGAAGATTCAAAAGAAAAAACAGAGTCGTCACAATCTATTTTGTTTAATTATTTAGCACCATTAGTTGGGCAAGACTTTGATACTTTGATTTTAGGCTGTACACATTATTCTTTTTTTCATGACCAGATAGAGAATTTTTTTAAGAAACGTGTTAAAATAATTGAGAATGGACAAATCATCGCTGAGAAATTAGCTGACTATATCAATCGTCATCCAGAATTCAGTGAGACTTCCACTAAGCAACAAAAAACATTTTTGACAACAGGTGATAGTCAAAAATTTGATCAGGCAGCAGAAAAATTTTTAGGTCAAAAAATACAATCACAACAAATTAAATTATAAAAACCATGCCAAAGAAAAAAACTAACAATTCTAAACCAGAGGTAGCTTTTTTTGAAATCGAGCCTTGGGAACAAGAGTACATCAAAAATAATCTCAAAGGCTTCAATCTTCGTTTCTTTGAAGGAGAGGTTGATAAAAAAGATTTAAAGCAACTAAAAAAGTTAGCCGTCCTTTCTCCTTTTATTTATTCCAAAGTAGACAAAGACATTTTGTGCTGTCTGCCAGAATTAAAATTAGTAACTACCCGTTCTACTGGTTTTGATCATATTGATTTGAAAGAAACGGATAAAAATAAAATTAAAGTTACCAATGTTCCTTTTTATGGAGAGAATACTGTGGCCGAACATGCTTTTGCTTTAATATTATCTTTGTCTCGCAACATTCACCTTTCTCATGAAAGAACGATGCGTGGTGATTTTCGTTTAGATGGCCTGCAAGGTTTTGATTTGCAAGGAAAGACTATTGGTATTATTGGTGGAGGACATATTGGTCAGCACGTTGTCCGAATTGCTCGTGGTTTTGGCATGGAAGTTTTAGTTTCTGATCCAAATCAAGATCCAAGGCTAGCTAAAAAACTTGGTTTTAAATATGCAACACTAGATAGCTTATTAAAAAAATCTCAAGTTATAAGTTTACACGCTCCTTATAATAAACACACCCATCATTTGATTAATTGTAAAAATATTAAGCTAATCCAAGCGGGTGCTATTTTAGTAAACACTGCTCGTGGTGGATTAATAGACACGACAGCCTTGGTAGAGGCCTTACATGATGGACGTTTATCAGGTGTTGGCTTAGATGTATTGGAAGCTGAAAAATATGTGTTTAAAGAAGAGCGTGAATTGGTAACGCCAAAGTTTAGCGGTAAACCAAAACAAGATAAAGAATGGCTCAAAACTATTGTTGAGCAACATGTGTTGATTAATTCCAGTCAGGTCGTAGTCACTCCTCATAATGCTTTTAACAGTAAAGAGGCATTGCAGCGTATCCTTGACACAACTATAGAAAACATTGTAAAGTGGCACAATAAACAGAAGTTGACCAACCAGGTCATTATTAGGAAAAAATGAAATATTTAGTTACTGGATGTGCTGGTTTTATTGGTAGTCATGTCTCACAAAGATTATTAAATGAAGGCCATCAGGTTGTCGGTGTCGACAATCTCAATAATTATTATGATACTAGAATCAAAGGTGACAATGTTGCCGAATTATTGGTGAATGATAATTTTGTGTTTTATAAAATTGATATTACTAATTTTACCAAATTGACCGATATTTTTGATAAAGAAGGAATTGATAAAATTATTCATTTAGCAGCTCGAGCGGGAGTTCGTCATTCTATTGAGGATCCACGGCTTTATACTTTGGCCAATGTCAACGGCACGGTTAATTTATTGGAACTCGCTCAGCTCTATAATGTAAAGAATTTTGTCTTTGCCTCATCATCTTCTGTCTATGGTGAGAGAAATGATGTGCCTTTCCATGAAGATGATGAGATCAAACCAATTAGTCCTTATGCGGCTACTAAAAAAGCAGGCGAACTTTTAGGTTACACCTATCACACTTTGTATGGTTTTAATTTTACCGCTTTACGTTTTTTTAATGTCTATGGCCCCAAGGCTAGGCCAGATCAGGCTACCTACAAATTTATCAAAGCCATGATGAATAATGATACGATTACAGTCTATGGCGATGGTTCTAGTTTGCGTGATTATACCTTTGTGCACGATATTGTCAGAGGTATTTTGTCAGCAGCAGACAAAGATCTTGGTTATGAAGTGATTAATTTAGGAGGTTCAAGTCCAGTCAAGCTAATGGATTTCATTGAGACTTTTGAAAAGGTAATCGGTAAGCAGGCCAAGCGGCAACACATCGGTGAACAGGCTGGAGATGTTTCAAAGACTTATGCCGATACAGCCAAAGCTAAGCGACTTCTAGATTGGGAAACCAAAACAAACCTAGAGCAAGGCTTGACGGAGACTTATAAATATTTTAAAGAAAAAAATAATTGGTATTAAAAACCAATTATTTTTTTTATTTCAGCTAAATTTTTATCTGCTATTTTCTGAGCTTTCTTCGCTCCGTTTTTTATTATTTTATCTACTTTCTGTGGCATAGCTTCATATTGAGCGATCTTAATTTGAATAGGTTTTAAAAATTTTAATATTTCTAACGTTAATTCTTCTTTGAGCTCACTATTCATGAGCTTGCCGGCAGCATTGGCTTTTTCCATTTTTTGATGCTTACTTTTTTTACCAAAGTAAGAATAAAGTTCTAATAGATTTTTTACACCCGCCTCATCAGTGACGGCTTTTTTTATTTTATGAACTACGGTTTCTTCGTTATCACGTATAGCAATATAGCTAGCCGGGCCAAGTGATTTACTCATTTTCTTTTCAGAATTATTTAGCGACATTAGACGTTGGGCAGGGGAGAGAATTGGTTTTATTTCCGAGAAATATCTTTTGTAACGATTATTAAATTTTCTGGCGGCTATTCTGGTCAATTCTAGATGTTGTAATTGATCTTTACCAACTGGAACTACATCGCCTTTATAGATTAAAATATCAGCTGCTTGTAAGCTAGGGTAAGTCAATAATCCAGCATTAATATTGTTAATATTTTTTTGTGACTCATCTTTAAATTGAGTCATGCGATTGAGTTCAGCTACCGGCATTAGACAATTAAAAATCCAGCCAAGTTCTGCGTGGCCAATAATGTCTGATTGACGGAAGAAGGTGGTTTTTTTTGGATTAATACCCAAGGCCAATAAATCAATAATCAATTCATGTGTTTGTTGTTTGAGGTCACGAGGGTCAATTTCGATAGTTAAAGCATGTAAATCAGCAATAAAAAAGAAACACTCATATTCCTTTTGTAATTCTACCCAATTTTTGATAGCCCCTAAATAGTTACCTAAATGTAGGTTACCCGTTGGCTTGATGCCAGAAACTAGTCTTTTCATATTTTTTAATATTAGTAGTTTAATTGTAATCTAAGATAGCCCTATGGTCAATATAAAAACCCTGAGCTAGACTCAGGGTTTTTAGTGATATTTATACTTCAATAACCACCGGTAAGACCATCGGTCGTCTTTCGGTTTTTTGGAAAATAAATTGTCCCAAATCATTTCGTAGTTTATTTTTGATAAAACTATCATCAGTAGCGATTTGAGTCTTGTTAGCATCGTTAACAATTTTCTTTATTTTGCTACGCATACTTTCTACTAGTTCTTTATTTTCTTTCATGTAGATAAAGCCACGTGAAATGATATCAGGAGAGCTGACAAGCTTACCGCTCTTTCTAGCTACAGTGGCAATCACTACCACCATGCCATCATCAGCCATCATTTTACGATCACGTAATACTACGTGAGAAACATCACCGATACCTAGACCATCTACAAAAATATAATCAGTCGGTACTTTATGTTTTGTCATAAACACGCCTTTTTTATCAGCCTCTATAACTGAGCCATTATCTGGCACAAAAATATTCCTGTCTTTCATGCCTACTCCCAAAGCAAGCTTTCTGGATTCTTTTAACATGTAGTGATAAGCATAGACCGGCATATAATAATCAGGCTTAATTGTCTTGATCATATGTTCAATGTCGTATCTATTGCCATGGCCAGATACATGAATGTCCATTAGTTCACCATGAATAATATTATCACATTGTCTATATAGTCCATCTTTTAGTCTCTGAATGGTATTTTCATTACCTGGAATGATAGAAGATGACAAAACTATGGTGTCACTTTTTTTGATTTGAATGTGACGATGATCGCCAGCAATCAAGCGTGATAGCACAGCATTACCTTCTCCTTGAGATCCGGTAGCAATGATTACTAGTTTATTGTCTGGATAATTATTAATCTGATCAACTTTGATAAAGGTATGAGGCTTGGCTTTGATATAGCCATGTTCTTTGGCTAGCTCTACATTCATCTTCATGCTATAGCCATCCAAAGCTACTTTCTTGCCTAATTTTTCAGCTTGTTCAATGATCCAACCAACTCTTTCTATTTGTGAAGAAAAAGTACCTATAATAACACGACCAGGGGCTTCGGTTATAAGCTTAACAATGTTATTTTTCATTTTGTCTTGGGAAGCAGATGGTCGCACATCGATAGAACCTAGACTTTCTAGCATCAAAGTAGTTGGTCCTTTTATTTTGGCCAAGTGCGAATAGTCTAGAATTGGTTTATTATTTTTATCTCTTTCTAGAGTCCAGTCACCTGGATGAATTACGGTGTTAACTGGAGTTTCCAATATGACGCCGACAGCGTCCATAATAGAGTGTTCCATTTGAAAAAATTTGCTAGTCAATTTACCGAGTTTAAAAGTATTTTTTAAGTCTTTGATGACTAGACTTTTTAATTTTTGGGCGCTACCTTTTTTATAATCTTCCATTTTATGTTTGATCATGGAAAGAGTCAGTGGACGCCCGATTACTAGAGGGTAACCTAATTTTTCTAATAAAATAGGAGCAGCTCCAATGTGGTCTAAATGACCATGAGAAAAAATAACTGCTTTGATATTTTTTTCTTTACCTTTAAGATAAGCAGTATTAGGAATTACATAATCGATGCCCGGCATATCTTCTTCTGGAAAGCCCATGCCCATATCTAAAATGACAATGTCATTTTCATATTCAAAGACAGTCATGTTGCGGCCCACTTCTTCGCAACCACCTAGAGGTATGATTCTTAATTTACCTTTATTACTACCCATAATAATGGGCTTAGTGGTCATGGGTTTAGCCATGGGCTTGCGAGCAGGAGCACGCTTAGTTCTTTGATTTTGTTTAGCTGGTCGAGGCGATGTTGTTGTTTTTACTACACGGCCTTGAGTAGGTTTTGTTTTATTATTTATTTTAGCACCTGGTTTGTTAAATTTTTTACGTTTGTTCCCTGGTCTAGGTGCGGTAGAGCGAGGAGTGTTTGATTTCTTTCGTTGGACAGGAGTACTGCCTAAAAGTTCATCAGTCGTATCTTTCATTTGTTTCATATTAAATTTTTTAGTCAGACTTTTTTAGTTTAAGTCTGTAATGTTATTTAGATAATGTTCTCTTTGTATTCAAAAACCAAGAGTGAATATTAGAGAAACGATCAGCTGGCACGTTTACAAAATTTAGATCATCTAAGCCTCGTAGTTTGTGACCAACTGGATAAGTATAAGTGGGATTATATAAGAATACAGCAAAGTGCTGTTCTAATAATTTTTCTTGAAATTTTGTTAGAGCCTCTTGCTTAACTACGTCATTTTTAGCTTGACGAATATCTTCTAAAGCAGCGTTGATATCTTTGTTAGTTAAAATGCTCAAGTTAAGTCCTGGATGCTTGGTTTGGCTAGAATGCCAAAATGGATAAGGACCAGAACTTTCGTTCATTATTTCTCCAAATATTAATATTTCATAATTTCTTGACTCAATTACATCGTGACGGATTTTATTTTTGGAAATAATTTCTAATTCAGTTTTGATGCCGATAGACTCCCAAGCATCTTTGATGATTGAAGCAGTTTTTATATTTTCTGCTTGATCAACAGTAGTTAATTTGACAGTTAGATCAGCCTCATCTTTCTGTCGCCAATCACTTTCTTCATTTTCTTTCCAGCCCAATGTATCAAGAATAGTTTTAGCTTCTTCTAGATTATAATTTACGTCTGTCATCTCAGAATCATAACCCAAACTACCAGGCAAGATAGGTGAGTGGATAACCTGTCCGTCATTGTTGATAGCCTCGGTCAAGATTCTTTGTTTATCTACACCAAATGCTAAAGCTTTTCTGAAATTAGCATTGTTTAATTGAGTATTTTTATTGGGATTAAAAAATAAGGCAGTGTATTGAGGGGATTGTAGATTTTTGATAACTACATTTTTATTTTTGATTTCTGATTTATAGCTTTGTGGTAAATAGATCAAGCCATCTACGTTTTTATTCTGTAAGGCTGCTGCTGCAATATCAAAATCAGGGTAGAATTTAAAGATTAATTCATTAATATAGGGTCTATTAAAATGATAGCCTTCAAAAGCTGCTAAAGTATAATTTTTAATATTGCCATTTGTGTCTTTGACCAAAGATTTGAAAGTATAAGGGCCAGAGCCGATTGGTTTTTTATTTAATTCGGCTAAGTCCGCACCAAAAACAGGTATGCTATACCATAAATGCTCTGGTAAGATGCCTACGGTTAGGATAGACAAGAAAGGAGCAAATGGTTCAGCTAAAGCAAATTGAATAGTTTTGTCATTAATTCTAGTGACATTAATACCGTTAAAACTATTTTTCAAAGGGCTTTTGAACTCAGGATTTTTGATGCGATTTATGGTAAAGATGATATCGTCAGCAGTTATTGGCTCGCCATCATGCCAATAAATATCTGAACGTAATTCAAAAGTATAGATTTTTTGTTCAGCGTCTACAGTATAGTTATTGGCTAAGTCTAAAATTATATTTCCTTTATCGTCAGTTTTCATCAAGCCAGCAAATATTAATCTGACTAAATCTCGGTCGACATCTGAAGTAGCTAAGATTGGATTAATTAAATTTGGTGAACCAATTAATCCCTCGGTGTAGGTACCACCATTGTCGGCGGCAATAACTGAGTTTTGCCTATATAAATTGTTTAGTAATCCAAATATGCCAATAATCAAAATGCCCAGAGCAGCCAATAATTTTCTCTTTTCTTGTTTGTCTAATATTTTTGGTAGCTGTTTTAGCTGTGACCAGCTAGGTAGCCTCTTAGTGTTTAGTTTAGAAAGTATTTTTTGATTTACATCTTCTGTTGGATTGGTAAAAACTTTATTTTTACTAATTTTTAACAAAGATAAAAATTTAACCAACACACTTTTGGTCTTTTTTTGTAGCCAAAATAATAAATCTCTACTGATTTTGGAGAGTGACTTTATACGATTGCTTTTAATAGTTAGCTAATATTCAGCTAATTTAGCTAATGAAAAGATTGGCTAAAGCTGACAAGAAGAATAAAACGCTTAAAACAATAGTAGAGGTGAATACAATTTTTTCTGCTCCTCGTTTGGTACGATAAACAGCACTTTCACCACCAAAAGCTGCACCTAATCCGGCGCCTTTTTGTTGAAGTAAAATCAAGATAATCAATAAGATAGAGATGACAATCTGAACGATATGTAGAATATTTTGCATATATGTATTAGTAACAGAACTTTTGTATATTAGCATTAAAAGCCAAAGTTGTCAATATAGGGCTATTTTAGTAGGTTTTTACGGTGTGCTTTTCTATAATGTTTTATACCAAATTTATGAGCTTGATCCCGCATATTTTGGATAAACAAGGATATTTTGTCATCCTTTTTTAATTTAAGAGAAGCTTTTTTGCCAGGGATAAAGATTTCTTCTTGTTTTTTAGCTAAAGATATTATTTTTTTCTGCCAAGCCTTGTTTAAAACAGGAAAAACTGTATTAAGTTGCGGCTTACCTCCATCTAAAATAATCAAATCTGGCTCAGGCCATTCACTACGCTTTTGGCGACGAGCCAAGACTTGTTTTAAAGATTCAACATCATTTGGCCCCTCAATACCCTTAATCTTAAAAATACGATACTGGTCAGCGGCAATTTTGCCATCGATAAAGACAATCATTGAGCCATAAGAAAACTCACCTTGGATATTTGAGATATCATACACTTCTATTCTACTTGGTAGAAGTTTTAGATCCAAAATATTTTGTAATTGATTTAGAATGTCTAATTTTGGATTATGAATATTTTTTTGTAAATGATCTTCAGCGTTTTGTTTTAATAGTTTTAATAGTTTTTTATTTTTGCCTTTTTGAGGGACAATATTTGTGATCTTAGTATTAGCTAAAATATTTTTTATACTAATTTTGACAGGGGAAATAATTTCTTTTGCTAATTCAGATTGATGACTATAAAATTGTTGCAAAGTACTTTCTATGATTTGGTTTGTTTTTAAATTTAATTTATTATCAACTACAAAATTAAACTTATCACCCAAGACTCCGCGCCGTACTTGCATCAAAGTGACGACCGCTTTATTTTGAAAAACACTCAAGCTGACCAAATCTTGATTTATGTTTTGAGCGCTAATAATTTTCTGTTTATCTTGCAAGCGTTTTAATGCCAATAACTGATTTTTCTTTTTAGTAGCTAATTCAAACTGTTGCTTGTCGCTATGATCCTTTACTTGTTTTAATAAGTTAGTAGCTAAGTTTTTAGTTTCGCCTTTAATAATTTTGATTGCTTGTTGAATTATTTTTTGATAATCATCAGAGTTAATTAATTTTTCACAAGGACCATCGCATGAACCAAGATGATACTGCAAGCATATCTTACCTTTTGGCAACTTACTTAAATCTCTCCTGCAAATTCTGAGTGGTAAAATACGGTGTAATAATCGGACAATGGTTTTTGCAGCCATAGTAGAAGTATAAGGACCAAAATGCTGACCTTTTATTTTCTGTCTACCATGACTGACAACTATGCGTGGAAATGGCTGATCAGTAATAACAATATAACCCCAACTCTTATCATCTTTTAGAACGATATTATATTTTGGTTGATGTTTTTTTATTTGTTCAGCTTCTAGTAGTAAGCTTTCCGTTTCAGTATCGACAATAGTGTATTGAATTTTATGGATTTCTTGGATCATTTGGATTTTGGCCGTAGTCAGTTCAGAGGTCTTTCGCCAATAAGAAGTTACGCGTTTTTTTAGATTTTTTGCCTTGCCAATATAAATAATTTCCCTTTTAAAGTTTAAAAAGAAATAAATGCCGGGTTTCTCAGGAATATTTTTTATATTAGCTGGTGTCATGTATTCATTATATAGGAAATTTATATTGACATAAATAGCTAGAAATTGCTAGGCTTAAATTAATATTAGCTCTTTAATCAACAGGAGGTGTGGCATGAAGAAGCTGTTCAGACGATTCTATGAATGGTTTTGTGACCTTACGCCAGTTAAGTGCATTGTAGGATTTACTGTATTGATGGGGATTATATTTTTTTTCATGTTTGCTGGCATCTATTGCTGGGTCACCAAGACGGATTTATTTCCAGATCTTGATGAGGGCTACGATGGCTAATCAAAACAGTGAGGACTCATATGAAGCAAGAACAAGATGCCGATGCTACTTGTCCACTTTGTCGTCAGGCAATACACGATGTACACTTTGAGGCTGGACACAGTTATCAGTGTCCATGCACTGACATTGGTGTTCATAGATTCTATGTGATGCTTGGCGCTGATGGTCTTTTGCATGCTACGTTACATCCGGAAGATTATAAGCCAGCATCAGCTCGGCTATAATCAGGAGAAAATCATGAAGTTTCTGACTTAAGACCCGTCAAAAGAATTTGGCGGGTTTTTCTTTTTGACATAAATAGCAGGGTGTTTGACAAGAGTTTTATCTTCGAGTAGAGTATAAATTATAGTACAGCCGTCGATGGTGTGTACGCCGTCTAAAAATATGACGGCTGTAAAAAGATAAATAATATGAATAAAAAAAACATTACAATCTTATTAATAATCTTAATCCTAATTTTAGGGCTAGGTTTTGTATTAATGAATAAAGAAAAAGAACAAGCTACTCCTCCGGAGGAAGTTAGTCAGGAAGAGATTGATACTAGTGATTGGGTGACTTACAAAAGTGAAGAGCTAGGGATTGAATTTAAACATCCAAAGGAGTGGGATATTCATGCAGAGGGAAATAATTATACGTCGTTCAATTATAGTGAAGTTTATCTTTCTGTAGAGCTTCAACTTGTGATATTTCAAAATCCAAACAAAAAGTCTGTTTATGATTTCTATAATGACGTAAAAGAAAATAAAAAAATAGAAGGCAACGAAGGCTTGGTATATGATTGGTATAAATTAAGCGATGATAGTATCAAAGAAATATATGTAGATAATATTAAATCTATTAATTTCATATCACCCATGGGCGCAATAGAAAATACAGCTGTTGTTATACCTAAAGATAATGCAATTATTGAAATTCAAATTAGAGGTGTTGAAGAAATTGAAAAAAATGGTAAATATGAAGTTATTTTAGATACTTTTAGATTTATAGATTAAAAAATAGTAAAGATATAATTTTATAAGCTAAATAAGTTTACAATCAAAGAAAAACAGGCCAGATGATTTTTTGGTCTGTTTTTCTTTGACTATAAATTAGTCGAATAGCACTTTGACAATTTACAATAATCACACATGAAAGGAGTTCATAATGAACACCGAGATTTTCAGTTTCAAGAAAGACAGTTTTCAATTCAAAAAAGGAGAAGGGATGATGAAGCCATCACGTTGTTTTCAGGCCATTATCATGGTCATTGTTTTGCTACTTAGTGGCACGTGTGTCTACGCTCAAGGCCCGATTAGTGGATTTTATTATCCAGCAGATGAGATGATTGATGATTGGGAGTACTACGCTGATCGTAGCTTTTATCATGATAACAATCACCTCGGCACTGATATTGATTTAGCAGAGGGCGTGGCAATCAAGGCCATGGCTAAAGGCGAGATCGTATATTATGCTGGAGCATCATCATATGGTGAACTAGTGATAGCTATTGAGCATGAGTTACCAGAAGATATTACTTTTCTGGATGCTGATCGTAATTTACGGACAACACGATATGTTTTGTCTATTTACGGTCACCTGCGTAAAAGTGAAGAAAGAAATGGCTTGGAATTGACTTGGCAAATTGGCGATATTGTTCAGCAAGGAGAGATTGTTGGGTATATCAATAACAGCAGTCATCCAGATAACGTTCATCCAGATCCAAATGGTGATGGACTTGAGCATTTGCATTTTGCGATCCGTTTATCAGATAAGGCAACAGCCATGCAACAAGATGGTAATTTTTGGCTGCGCGGTTATAACAACGGTTCGGGTATGCAAATTCATTTTACTGATCCAATACTTTTGATATCTGGACTTGCTCAATTTGCCCAATCTCCTTCATGGCGCATTGGTGGATCGTCTCAAGCTTTCCAGAATAAGTATAATAGCATGTCTAACAATGATCATCACTTGGGTGATTCTTGGGATAACGGTGGTAGTGCTTATGTTCATGATCTTGATGGCATGTGGATTCAGGATTTCAAAGATCATCGTGATTCAGGGGGTGCTAGCAATGGCTATGACCATGCTTACACGGCAATTATCTATTTTGATGATCCGTGGATGAGCAGAGAGCCACATCTTCTCAAAGAAGGATTTTGGTACGAATACATGAGCACTATTAATAGTACCTGTGTTGCTGGTTGGGAAGCCTATGGTGTGCCTGTTTCGGATGAGTATGATGTTAACGGAGTGTTTTGGCAGGACTTTAAACGTTTTGGTCCAAACTACGCTAACGACCACACTGATTTTCAAGCATTTTATTTTACTTGGAACACCAACACGGAGGTGCTTGAAATTCTTGATCAGAGTTTTCAGTCAGTATCATTGGCTAGCTGTACTATTGAAAATAGTAGTGCTAGAAGTTCTGGCAACAACAATGATTCAGGTCCGCCACAGATTATGAGCTCGGGTGGACAAGAAGGGCAGTTTGGCGACGGAGGAAATGCTGTTCAGCGTAATCTAATCTTCAATTCACAACACATGAGCTCTCGATCTAACTCCAGAACTGACGATCCTGATGGTGTTTATCATTCAGGTATACGCATTGCTGAGCTTAATCAGGCATTTGATTTGGTTGATCAACAAGATTACCAAGATTTTTATGCCGTGGTTAATCAAGCAGTTATTCCGATTGATGATTTTTCCATGGACGGAGACACAACGATTTACGTCGGAGATCCCCCTCCAGAAGCTGATATTCAATTTAGTCACTGGACGATCTATCCTAATCCTGGAACCGTTGGTGAGCAATTACATGTGGAAGGAGAGATCTACAATGCAGGAGGTGCATCAGTTACGGCATCGGAATTACGAATAGAACTTCTTGATCCAAATGGAACTGAAGTTTTTCATTGGTCTTCCTACGATGTGACATTAACGCCTGGCTATGGTTGGTATTTATGGATAGAGCTTTATCCATATATGGAGGGCAATCATACTGCTTGTTATCGTGGTTTGGTAGATGGTCAATGGCAGACTTATGCTATAGAGACTGTCTATGTTCAGTCATTGCAACCAGTAGCTTCGTTCAGCTATAATCGTTCATCTGGCGATGTTCCTTTGGCTGTTCAATTTATGGATTTGTCTACTAATAATCCAACTTCTTGGCTTTGGGACTTTGGTGATGGAAACACCTCTACCTCTCAGTATCCTAGTCATGTTTATAATACAGTTGGAATATACTCTATATCATTGACGGCTACTAATAGCGCTGGTAGTGATGTGGAAACTTGCTCTAATTGTATTACGGTCAATCAAGTTATTTTTCAACCTGTTGCAGATTTTTCTATTGATTTTACGTCTGGAGAATCACCTCTGAATGTTCAGTTTACTGACTTGTCAACTAACGATCCAAATGATTGGTACTGGGACTTTGGTGATGGAAACACCTCTACCTCTCAGTATCCTAGTCATGTTTATAATACAGTTGGAATATACTCTATATCATTGACGGCTACTAATAGCGCTGGTAGTGATGTGGAAACTTGCTCTAATTGTATTACGGTCAATCAAGTTATTTTTCAACCTGTTGCAGATTTTTCTATTGATTTTACGTCTGGAGAATCACCTCTGAATGTTCAGTTTACTGACTTGTCAACTAACGATCCAAATGATTGGTACTGGGATTTTGGTGACGGAAACACATCCACTTCTCAGCACCCTAGCCATGAATATTATGCTTATGATGACGTATACATATATTCAGTTTCGCTTCAGGCGTCAAATAGTGCTGGCAGCGATGTAGTAGATTGTGATAGCTGTATTACTGTGACACCAGCCGTTTTGCCACCAATAGCTGATTTCATTTATGACCCTTCATCTGGCGATGCACCATTGACTGTTCAGTTTACTGATTTGTCTACCAATGATCCGACTTCTTGGTGGTGGGATTTTGGTGACGGATATACATCTAGCTCTCAACACCCGAGTCATATTTATGACTCTATTGGCGTTCACACAGTGTATTTGTCTGTGGCTAATGATGCGGACAGTGATACGAAGACTTATCATGATTGCATTACGGTTAACCAAGTCGTTTTCCCTGTTCATGCTGATTTCATAGCCAATGATACCTCTGGTTTTGTGCCCTTGACTGTTTACTTCGCTGATCAGTCAACTAACGAGCCAGATCATTGGTATTGGGAATTTGGCGATGGAGATACTTCTACTGTTCAGCACCCAAGTCATGCCTATGATGCTATTGGGGATTACTCCGTTTGTCTAGTGGCTGGTAATAGTGTGGGAAACGATGCTATGACGCGTGTAGATTATATTCACGTCGGTTCAGCGGCAATCGAACTGGAGATTGTCTATCTTGATGGGAATGTTGTCTTAGATTGGAATGATGTCTTGGGGGCAGAGTGGTATCATGTGTATTATGCTGACGATAATGATAAATACATCGTTATTGAAAAAACAGAGTTGTCTACTTGTACACTTTCAATAGACCTCTTTGATTCAGCTAGTGCCTGGTTTTTTTATGTGACGGCTGTACAATGAATTAATTTTTATTGAACAGTCAATGTTCTTTCAAGTTTTAAACAACCCCATGTTCATTTTGTGAGTGCGGGGTTTTTATTTTTGACAAATATTGTTTTTTAACTTAGTTTAAGGACAGTGCACTTTCAAAAAATTCAAGAATAAGGAGGTGGGCATGGGCGCTGGTATCAAAATTCTCATAGCCTGGCTAATTTACACCTATGCTGTTTTTGGTGGGCGGAAGTCTGGCTTGTCGTGGAAGTATCTTGTTGCTTTTGCATTGGGTTTGGCCTTTGATTTTTGGGGAACATATGAAATGTATGTTTTATCAGGTGAAGAAATCAACGTGAGCTTTCATAGCCTCACGGGTTTTTGCTCTTTACTAGGCATGGGATTACACACGGCTCTTGCTTTGATAGTTGTTTTATTTGCATCCAAATCTGCTGCTCAGGCATTCCACAAAGTGAGTCTTTGGATTTACATCCTATGGTGTTTGGCCTTTTTTTCAGGAATATGTTTTCACATCTAAACAATAACCGCCCTGAGCGTAATCGAGGGGCGGTTTTTTTGGTCTTGACTAATTTACTAAAAAGTAGTACTTTATAATATATTTTGTTCATCATAGACCAAATAGAGAGAAGGGATAACTCATCATGACAGATTTTATTGTAGCCCATCCCGTTATTTCGATAGTTATTGGTATAGCGGTACTTATTGTTTTCATTATTTGGGCAATACATAATGCTGGCAAACATGATCGTGAGCGTCAGCGTAGTTGGCAACAAACACAGTAGCCGCCTAAGAAGGGAGTGTAGTATGTCGGAGAGCAAAAGTACTGAAGTAGAAAATCATAGATGTCCCTGGTGCAATTTTCTTGGTGAACATGAATTAGTCACAGAAGATATTGCACGAAAAACATTTGTGTGTTCGGAATGCGAGAAGATTTTTTTTGACCCAAAACCACGCCCAGTAGCCGAAGCAGTTGAGCATAAGAATCAAACATGAGATTTCTCTAACATAAGTCGCAGACCAAGTAGTCGCGGCTTTTTTATTTACTTTTTAGTCCTTGACGGTGCGGTATTTACATGTTATCATTTCTCACGATTGTATTTGAGCTATAAAAAATAATTTTTATAACAGCATATGTCAAATAATATTGTCATTAAGGGAGCAAGAGTTCATAATCTCAAGAACATCGATGTCAAAATTCCTCGTGATAAATTAGTAGTCATTACTGGTTTATCTGGTTCAGGAAAATCATCATTAGCTTTTGACACTATTTATGCTGAAGGTCAGCGTCGTTATGTTGAATCACTGTCGGCTTATGCTAGGCAGTTTTTAGGTTTAATGGATAAGCCAGATGTAGATCAGATTGAAGGTTTGAGCCCAGCTATCTCTATTGACCAAAAGACTTCTTCTCGTAATCCACGCTCGACTGTTGGCACAGTGACTGAAATTTATGATTATTTACGTTTATTATACGCTCGTATTGGTAAGCCACATTGTCATATTTGTGGACAGGAAGTTGTAAAACAATCTATCAATCAAGTAGCTGATAAAGTTTGGCGTTTACCAGCTGAAACAGATTTTATTTTACTGGCTCCAGTGATTAGAGATAAGAAAGGTGAGCATAAAAAAATTATTGAGCGAATGAAGCAGGCTGGTTATCGTCGGGTGCGTTTGGATGGTGAAATAATGACTTTTGACGAATTATCAGAAGTAGTTTTAGATAAACAAAAAAAACATACTATTGAGGTAGTGATAGATCGTTTACGTCGTGATGGTAGTCGAGAAACTAAAAGTAGGTTATTGCAATCTCTAGAAACTGCCTTAGACTTAGGCAATGGATTTATTACCATTCATATTCCAAAAGAAGACAAAGATTTATATTTTAGTGAACATTTTACTTGCCCAGTGCATAGTGAGGTTAGTTTTCCAGAAATTGAAGCCCGCAATTTTTCTTTTAATAGTCCTCATGGCGCTTGCCCAGAATGTACTGGTTTAGGCACCAAGTTGATCGTCGATGCAGATCTTGTTTTGCCCAATAAAAAATTATCTTTAGCCGAAGGTGCCATTCGTCCTTGGTCTCGTACAGCCGCTAATCAAACTTGGTATTTCAAGATTTTAGAACTTGTAGCCAAGAAAAATAAGTTTTCTATCAATGTTCCAGTTTCTAAATTAACTCAAAAACAATTAGATGTGGTTTTACATGGTACCGGAGAAGAAAGATATCAGTTAGAAATGTCTGGTGATAAATTTAGCGGAGATTATAAAACAAGATTTGAAGGTGTGATTCCAAATTTACATCGTCGTTATCGAGAAACTGATTCAGACTATATTCGTAGTGAAATAGAGCGCTATATGCGCATCACTCCTTGTGAAACTTGTAAAGGTAAAAGATTGAAAAAAGAAATATTGAGCATTACCGTGGCAGATTTTAATATTGCTGATATTTCTGGCATGACAATTGCCGAATTAAAAGTTTTATTTTCTGGCATTGAAAAGAAATTAACGGAAAGAGAGAAAACTATTATTCATCAGGTTTTGAAAGAAATAAAAGAGCGTTTATCATTCTTAAATAATGTCGGCTTAAATTATCTAACCTTAGATCGCTCAGCTAATACCTTGTCCGGTGGCGAAGCACAACGTATTCGTTTGGCCACTCAGATTGGCTCATCTTTAATGGGAGTATTATATATTTTAGATGAGCCTTCTATTGGCTTACATCAAAGAGACAATGCTAAGTTGATAGAAACTTTACGAAATTTACGTGATCTAGGAAATACTGTCATCGTGGTAGAGCACGATGAGGAGACTATATTATCAGCTGATCATGTGATAGACATCGGACCGGGAGCCGGTAAACATGGCGGTGAACTAGTATCTCAAGGAAGTCCAGTTACTGTGAAAAAAGATAAAAAATCTTTGACTGGAAAATATTTATCCGGTGCTCTAAGTATTCCAGTGCCCAAAAAACATCGCAAAGGCAACGGTAAAACATTATCTATCTTGGGAGCAGCAGCTTTTAATTTAAAAGACATCGATGTTCATTTTCCTTTGGGTAAGTTTATCAGTATCACTGGTGTTTCTGGTTCTGGTAAATCTACTTTAATGACCGAGATTTTAGCTAAATCTTTGAAACAACGTTTCTATAGAGCCAAAGATAATCCAGCAGCTCATAAAGAAATAAAAGGCTTAGAACACATTGATAAGGTAATTGATATTGACCAATCGCCAATTGGGCGTACGCCAAGATCGAATCCGGCTACCTATACAGGTGTTTTTACATATATCCGTGATTTGTTTGCTGAGTTACCAGAAGCCAAGATCCGCGGCTACAGAGCTGGTCGTTTTAGTTTTAATGTCAAAGGTGGTCGTTGTGAAGCTTGTCAGGGAGATGGCGTAGTTAAAATTGAAATGAATTTTTTGCCAAATGTTTACGTGGAGTGTGAAGAGTGTCGCGGTCGTCGTTATAACAACGAAGCTCTAGAAATCCACTATAAGGGAAAAGATATTTCAGAGATATTGCACATGACTGTTGAGGAAGCAATGAACTTCTTTACTAATATTCCAAATATTCATAATAAATTAAAAACTCTTTATGATGTTGGCCTTGGCTATATCCAACTAGGCCAATCAGCTACGACTTTGTCTGGTGGTGAAGCCCAACGTATCAAGTTGGCAACTGAATTATCTCGCAGGTCTTCTGGTAAAACTTTATATATTTTAGACGAGCCAACTACTGGCTTACATTTTGATGACATCAAAAGATTGTTAGAAGTTTTACACCGTTTGGTAGACAAAGGAAATACAGTATTGGTGATTGAGCATAATCTTGATGTAATCAAAAGTTCTGATTGGGTAATTGACTTGGGTCCGGAAGGCGGCGATAAGGGAGGCTACTTGGTAGCTGAGGGAAAGCCTGCAGATGTGGCTAAAGTCAAAAATAGTTTTACTGGGCAGTATTTAGCCAAAATGTTTGCTGCTAAAAAGAAGAAATAATATTTATTACCCCGGATGAATCCGGGGTTTTATAAACTTGTAAAAAATAGCATCTTTGTTTAATATATAGTGGTTATGAAGCACGTGATTGAACAATCTATCTTACAGACTATAGCCTTTTTTGATGTGTTTAATTATCCGCTAACTGCTGAAGAAATTTGGAAGTGGCTTTATCGTCCAGGTCGCAAGGTCAGACTTTCTGAGGTTAAAGATCTTTTGGAAAATAGCGATACTTTAAGTAAAGAGATTGTACGTACTGAAGCCTTTTATTCATTACAGGATCGAGAATACACACATTTAATTCGTAAGCACCATAATAATTTAGCAGAGAGAAAATTTGCTCGTGCTTTACGTTTGGTACGTATATACAAATATTTACCATTTATTAAAATGATTGCCATCTCTAATACTTTGGCTTATAGCAATGCCGGAGAAGAAAGTGACATTGATTTTTTTGTTATTACTGCTAAAAAGAGAATATGGATCGTGAGATTTTTTACTATTATGTTAATTTATTTTTTTGGTATGCGACCAAAAAATGGCCATATTCGAGATGCTTTTTGCTTGAGTTTTTTTATTAGCGAAGACAATCTAAATATTCAAAGAATCATGATCAGTAGCAAAGACATTTATTCTCCTTATTGGGTTCGTCAATTATTGCCAGTTTACAATGTTGATAATACTTATCAAAAGTTTTTGAAGGCTAATAAATGGACAGAGGCTTATTTACCCAATGCTTATGAAAATAAGTTTGTAAAAGAAATAAAGTCTGGTCGCTGGTCTAAGTTTATATCTAAATTATTAGGTTTTATTATTTGTCCGCCATTTATAGGGCGTGCTTTCAATGCTACTTTTAGACGAGTTCAGTCAAAAATTATTAGTCGCAATTTACAAAGCTTAATCAATGTTGATACTCGAGTGATTATCGACGAACAGATGTTAAAATTTCATTCTAACGATCGGAGGGAAATATTTTATAAAAAATGGCGAGATCGGATGCACGCATTAATGGATAATACCAATGAAGATGATGTTTAAATTTTTTTTAGCTCTAACTATTTTTTTATTACCCTGGCAAACTAGATGGATTTTCTTTGACCAACAATTATTTAGTAACACTTGGGAATATGGACGCTTAAGTCTTTATGCTAATATGTTGACTTTATTGTTAGCATTAATTTTTTATTTAGCACAAAAAAATAAAATTAAGATCAAAAATATATTCGACAAGTTTAGTAGCAAATTACTTGCTTTGACTTTGATTTATTTTTGGCTTATCAATTTATGGCAGCCAATGCCCGAAGTTACTTTTTATTATGTTGTTTTATTAGCCAGCACTATTTTATTTATTTATCTTTTAAAACAAGTAAGTAAAAAATTTGTAATTACCAGTTTTTTTGCCTCCGGAATTATTCAGGGATTATTAGCTATCTGGCAGATTTTACAGCAGCAAGTAATAGCTAATAAATGGCTTGGTTTAGCTGAGCATTTGCCAGCCACATTAGGAACATCGGTCGTTGAGCATGGTCTAGATAGAATATTAAGGGCCTATGGTTCTTTGCCGCATCCAAATATTTTAGGTGGTTTCTTGGTCTTAGCAGCTCTGGCTGGGCTATGGTGGTGGCAACATATTTATAGTCAGGCGGCTAAAGATAATTGGGCTGGTAAGAATTTCAAAAAACATATCGCTCAATTATTGTTTGTTTTAGTTGGTCAGTTAATAATTATTTTTGCCTTGTTATTGACTTTTTCTCGTAGTGCAGTGCTGTCCTTATTACTGACTTTGATTATTATTTTCGTTTGGTCATTGTATAAAAAGAAATATTTAATCACTCAGATTCTAGTTAAGATTTTAATAGTATTTGCTTTAATATTTTTGATGTTGCATATCTTATTTCCAGGCGCTTGGATTTCTAGGTTTCAATCCGATCAAAGATTAGAAGTAAAATCGACAACAGAAAGATTAGCAAGCACACAGCAAATAGATTGGCACAATCCTAAAGAACTAATATTTGGTCAAGGATTTGGTTTAAATACTTATCGTAACTTAGAAAGTAGTCAGCCGGCCTATGAAGTGCAGCCAATTCACAATGTATTCTTATTAAGTCTAGCTGAAGTTGGCATCATTGGATTTATATTGTTAATTAATTTGATTTATTTATACTGGCCTCGTCATTTAGCTAAAGATTGGTTTTGGTGGGCGAGCGCCTTTTTGATCATCGGACTTTTTGATCATTATTTTTGGACCACTTGGGCTGGTTGGATGATGGTAGCGATAATTTGGTCAAATTTAATATCTAAAAAAGAATAAAGTTTAGTTTAAAAATAACCCTTTAGTGGGGTTGTTTTTTTATTTTTAAAAAAATCTAAAAAATGTTATAATAACCTTGAAAAATAGTATGCCAAAGAAAATTACGGAAGACGACAAACTAGAATATAAGAGTAA
>CAZXZY010000011.1:0-23450 GCA_964645825.1 uncultured Gammaproteobacteria bacterium | reverse complement strand
AATTTATTTTTGATTAAATCAACCTCTTTAAGATTATGACTAATTTCATTAACACCTTGTCCTTGTTTTATAATAAAAGATTTTTGCTCAGCGTTATTTCCTATATTTAAAACAAACAAAAACCAGATCAAACTGACAATGCCGATTAATAAAATTAATTTTATTATTTTGATCATAAGTATTTTTTCAAATCTTTATCTGATATCTTTTTTAATAAATGTTTTACATCTTGCGCTCGTCTAGCCGAACACAAGAAAATAACATCATCGGTTTCCACTAATACCATATCCTCTACTCCCAAAGTCGCAATCAGCTTTCCACTAGAAGAATATAATAAGTTGTTCTTACTATCAAGGTCAATGTGCTGACTATTGCTAATATTAGCCAAATTAGTAGCTGATAATTGCACATCTCTCAGAGATCGCCAGTGACCAACGTCAGCCCAAGTCAGATCTACTGGCATGACCAACATGTCTTCCATTTTTTCTAATAAACCATAATCGATAGAAATTGGCTTTGTATTATTATAAATTTTAGTTAATATTTTTTTATATTCTTTTTTATTAGCACTTTCTAAAGCAACTTTTATTTTCATCAAGCCAGCATAAATTTCTGGTAAAAACTTTTTGTACCACTCCAATAAACTCTCAACTTTAAAAACAAACATCGCTGGATTCCACAAAAAATTTGAATCGGCCATATATTTTTCTGCAGTTTTTAAATCTGGCTTTTCTTTGAAGGCTTTGACTTTATAAATATCACGCTTATCTATGTTTAGAATTTTAGAATTTTCTTTTTCAATGTAGCCATAGCCCGTTTCTGGATATTCTGGCTTAATCCCAATTAATAAGAATTTCTCTGGATTTTTTTCAACTACTTTATTAGCTGATTTCAAAATTTTAATATAATCTTCTGTCTCTTTAATAAAAGCATCACTATTAACAGTCACCATTACAGCTTCGGGATCACGATATTGTAAATGTATCGCTGACAATCCAATAGCCATGGCTGTATCACGACGCTCTGGTTCTACAATATAATTTTTGCTATTTATAGAAACTTGCTTTTTGATTAGCGATGTTAAATCTTGAGTAGTAACTATAAAAATATTTTGATTCTCAAAATCAGACAACAAACGTTTGTAAGTTGCCTGCAATAAACTTTCTTCTCCCATCAAAGCATTTACTTGTTTGGGATTATTTTTTGTAGACAATGGCCATAATCTTTGACCACTTCCACCAGCTAAAATTACTGGATATAACATCTAAACAAAAGTGAAAATTAAAAAAGATAATATTAGAGTGTAGATAAAAAACCAATGAAAATAATCTTTTTCAATAATTTTTCTTAACAAAATCAAAGAAGCATAGCCAACACCAAAAGCGACAATAAATCCGATCAAATAAATCCAATTCCAAGTCAAATTATTTACTGACAATAAAAATGAACCGCCGATAGCTGGAATGGCCAATAAAAATGCGTAATCAAAGGCATCTTTTTTCTTCATCCCCAGAACTAAGGCCATGGCAATAACTGCGCCGCTACGGGAAAGTCCTGGTAAAACTGCCAAGCCCTGCATAAAACCTAAAATAATAGCGTGCATCATTCCTAATTGTCCTCGCTCTTTTCTAAAGGCAGTGGCCAATAATAATAAGGTAGTCACAAACATCCAGCCAGCTACAGAATACGGTGTTCTAAAAAAATCAATCTGCTGATAAAACATCCAGCCCAAAATCCCAGTGATCACTGTGCTAATAATAATGTACCAACCCCAATGACGTCTAGAACGATGGAATAATTTTTTAGGCGAAATAAAATCTTTAATGACTTCTAAAATTTCTTTTCTAAAAAATATAAGAACTACCAGTAAGCTAGCCAAGTGTAAGAAAATATCAAATTCTACTGCTAACTCTTGAAGCTTGAGCCAATATTCAAATAAAACTAAATGGCCAGAAGATGAAATTGGTAGCCACTCTGTGATGCCTTGTACTATGCCCAAAATAATTGTTTGCAAAATAGTCATTGTCTAGATTTGATTAATTTTGATATAATGTATGTATTGTATAATTAATATAAATTTATGAACTATCAGCTATTTTTGATTCCCTTAGCCGTAATGGTTATCGTTCAAGTATTGAAAATTTTCACTCACACTAAAGATGGTTGGACTTGGAAAAGATTGAGCCGAATAAATGCCTATGGTGGCATGCCTTCATCTCATTCAGCCATGGTTGCCTCTCTAGCTTTTGTGACTGGCTATTATGATGGATTACAATCTTCTACTTTCGCTATTGCCTCTATACTAGCCCTAATTATCATCCGAGACGCTTTTGGCTTCCGTCACGCTATTGGCCAGCAAGGCCAAGTGATCAATAGCTTAGTCAAAGAATTACCCGATAAACAAGAATATAAATTTCCTATTTTAGGTGAAAAATTTGGTCATAAAGCTCCGGAAGTAATTGTCGGAATTATCGTCGGCTTAGCACTTACTTACTGGCTCATAAATATTTGGCCTTAAATTAACGAACTACCAGTCATTTCGACTGGTTTTTTCAAACCTATAATTTTTAAAATCGTTGGTGCTACATCAGCCAAAACACCCACCGGTGTAATCTGACTTAAATCCGTACTAGACAAGCCAGGCAAGATGCTCTTGCCGGCAAATTGTTGTCCAACAATAAACAGGGGCACTGGATTATTTGAATGCTCTTTTACGATCTCTCCGGTTTGTAAATTATATAAACTCTCAGCATTACCATGATCAGCGGTGATCAAGACTACGCCATTATAAGATAAGGTCGTATCTACTACTTCACTGATTAACTTATCTAGAATTTCCACTGCTTCAATGGTGGCTGATAAATTACCCGTATGTCCAACCATGTCCGCATTAGCGTAATTAACTACAATGAAGTCATAAGTCCCTTCTTTTATCTTTTGTAATAATTTATTATTTATTTCTCTGGCTGACATAGCTGGCTTCTGGTCATAAGAAGGCACATGCGGAGAAGGCACCAAGACTCTATCTTCACCTTCAAAGATTTTTTCACTGCTACCGTTAAAAAAATAAGTAACATGAGCATACTTTTCTGTTTCAGCGACATGTAGCTGCTTTAAACCAGCGTCGGCTATTACTTTAGCTAATGGTGTTTTGATAACTACTGGTGGGAAAGCAATGCTTACTGGTAAATCTTTCTCATATTCAGTCATGCTAACCATAAATAAATTTTGAAAATATTCTCTTTTAAATTTTTCAAAACCAGGCAAAACTAAAGCTTTGGTTAATTGTCGCGCTCGATCTGAACGAAAATTAAAACAAATGACACTGTCATTATCTTTGACACGGCCTTTTGGCTCTTGCATATCATCAACGATAGTCACCGGCACCATTTCTTCATCGTAAACACCTTGATCGTAAGATTTTTGAATGGCAACCAAGGGATCCTCGTGTTTTTCTACGCTCTCTCCATCAACTATGGCTCTAAAGGCTTTTTCTATTCGATCCCAATTGCTATCTCGATCCATAGAGTAAAAACGACCGGACACTGTGGCAATGGCACCTAAGCCAATAATTTTTAATTTTGATTGTAATTTAGAAATAAAATTAATGCCACTATTATAAGGTGTGTCACGCCCATCTAAAAAAGTATGAATATAAACTCGCTCTACTTTTTCTTTTTTTGCTAATTCGACTAGTGCATACAGATGCTCATTGAAACTATGTACGCCACCAGAAGACACGAGACCCATTAAATGCAAGGCTGATCCTTTTTCTTTCACGTGCTGACAAGCCTTTACAAAAGCATCATTGTCAAAAAAGTCACCATCAGAAATAGATTTAGTAATACGTGGCAAATTCTGATAACAAATTTTTCCTGAGCCCAAGGATAAATGGCCAACTTCTGAATTACCTATCTCGCCCCAAGTCAAACCAACTGCTTCGCCGCTAGCCGCTAGTGGCATAACCGGATAATTAGTCATGTATTTATCAAAATTTGGAGTTTTAGCCAAAGAAATTGCATTGGCTCGTGAAGGAGGAGCCAAGCCAAAACCGTCCAAAACTATTAAAACTACTGGTCGTGGTCTGGTCATATCTTGGCTTTTATTAAAGATTTATCTTTCATCAATTTTGGCTTATCTTGACCTAAAATATCTAAAATAGTAGGGGCAATATTGGATAATTTGCCAGTTTTTTTCAAAGTATATTTAGCATGATTCACTATGATAAATGGGACTGGATTGATAGAATGCTTAGTATCTATTTCTTTAGTTTTTAGATTAATCATCTCTTCGACATTGCCATGATCAGCTGTAACAATAATTGTGCCATTATTTTTTAAAACTATTTCTATTAGTTTACCAAGCTCTTGGTCAACTACTTCTATGGCTTTGGTAGCGGCTGTCAAATTTCCTGTATGTCCGATCATGTCTGGACTAGCAAAATTGACGCAAATAAAATCATATTTATTTTCTTTGACCACATTCATTACATGCTGATTAACTTCCCGTGTACTCATGGCCGGTGCATTAGCATACGAGTCAACACTTTTGGAAGGAACCTCTACTCTGTCTTCACCAGCTACTACATGATCATAACCACCATTAAAAAAATAACTGACATGAGCATATTTTTCTGTCTCAGCAATATACAATTGACGCAAATCACGCAAGGCTAATGGTAGGGTATCTGGTATATCAATGCCAGGAAAAGCCGTCAAAATATTATCTAAATCTGGTCCAAAATCAGTCAAGGCGACAAATAATAAATCTTTAAACTTTTTTTGTACTTTAAAGGCGCCTGGATTTTTCTTGGCAAAATCAGTTTGAGCAAACACTTTCGTTAATTGTCGAGCTCTATCCGAACGCAAGTTAAAAAATACTATTGCGTCTTTGTCTGTAATGGTACCAACTGGTTTTTTATCTTTAACAATTACTGTTGGCTTAATAAACTCATCACTCTCTCCTCTGTTATAGGCTTGATTAACAGCAGCCAAGGCACTATCAACCTCAACACCTTTGCCTAGCACCATAGCATCATAAGCCATCTCTGTACGTTGCCATGTTTTTTTACGGTCCATCGCATAAAAACGTCCCATAATACTAGCTATTTGAATTCGCTGACGATTAAAAATATCATTATATTTTGCCAAAATGCGGGCCGCTGCAAACTGAGGACTATCACGACCATCTGTAAACAAATGTAGGTAAATATTTTGGTCTGTTTTATTAACAAAAAAACTTAATAAAGATAAGATATGATCATTATCAGCATGCGGACTAGAATCATCAGACAATAAACCCATTAAATGAATATCAGATTTATGTTTAGTAACATGAGCTGCCATTTGTAAAAAAGCAGGATTCTTGAAAAAAGTACCATTATTAATGCTCTTAGAAATACCGATGGAATCTTGCTCGATCACTCGCCCAGCTCCAATATTCATATGACCAGCTTCTGAATTACCCGGCTGACCACTTGGTAAACCAACATGTTTTGCAGATGCTTGTATCTGAATATTTGGATATTGTTTATACAAATTATCCATTACCGGCGTTTTGGCCTGAGCAATAGCATTACCCTCGGTTTCTTTCCATAAACCCCAGCCATCAAGGATGGCCAAAACCAATGGTGCATTAGGAATATTATTTTCTTTATTCATGTAATTATTAGCTAATTTCCTCCTCAATTCTTAATAAACGATTGTATTTAACAACTCTTTCCCCTCTAGCTGTCGATCCAGTTTTGATAAACTGAGCATCAACTGCTACCGCTAGATCAGCAATAGTGGTATCTGTAGTTTCACCACTACGATGAGAAATGACTACCTGATAATTATTATCTTGAGCTAATCTAATAGTCTCCAACGTCTCTGACAAGGTGCCGATCTGATTTGGTTTAATCAAAATAGTATTAGCAACATTCAACTCAATACCTTTTTGCAGTCGATCAACATTGGTCACAAATAAATCATCACCAATAATTTTTATTTTATGGTCGCTAATGATTTGATTTTTAGTTAATAATGCCCAGGTCTGCCAATCTTCTTCATCCAATGGGTCTTCAATGAATCGTAAGGGATATTCAGTCGCTAAATCTAAATAATAATCTATTGCCTCTTCGCCATTCATGCTCAACTTATCTAAACTAAAATCATAAGTTTTGGTTTCTTTATTATAGAATACCGACGCACCAGCATCAATGCCCAATTCAATGTCCTTACCTGGTTCTAAGCCAGCTGAACTGATAGCCTGCATAATCATATCAAAAACCTCTCGATGTGATTTTACATGCGGTGCATAGCCGCCTTCATTGCCCAAGTCAGTATCATAACCAACAGATTGCAATAGTTCACCCAAAGCATGAAAAATATTACTAGCCTGCTGCAGTTTTTCTTTGAAACTACTTGCTCTATGTGGTACCACCCAAAATTCTTGAATATCAATATTCGTGCTAGCATGTTTGCCACCGTTAATAATGTTAACTACTGGGGTTGGTAAATTAAATTTTGTTAATTCAGGCTTATATAATTGACGCAAATATTTATACAAAGCTTGTCCGCTTGATTTAGCTGCTGTATGAGCCACGGCCAACGATACCCCTAAAATGGCATTAGCACCAAGTTTACTTTTATTTTTGGTGCCATCTAATTTTATCATTAATTGATCAATTTCTTTTTGCTGAGTAACTTGCAAACCGTTCAGTTCTTTGTTTAAAATTTTATTAATATTTTCAACTGCTTTCAATACACCTTTGCCGCCATAACGAAAAGCGTCATCATCTCTAAGCTCATGTGCTTCAAAACGACCAGTAGAAGCTCCACTTGGCACAGCTGCCTTGGCTGTTGTTCCATTAGACAGCTCAACTTGCACCTCTAAAGTTGGTTCACCACGTGAATCTAAAATTTCTAAGGCTGTTATTTTTTTTATTTTATCTGGCATATTTATTTAAATTTTATACTTCAATTTCTCTAAAACGGGCATTTTTTGACCTTCCAAAAAGGCAATCATCGCTCCTCCGCCAGTAGAAACAAAATCAAATTTATTTCGTAGCCCTAAACGACTGGCCATAGCCACTGTCTCTCCTCCGCCAATAACTGTTTTTGCCTTAATCTTAGCCAATTTTTGAGCTAATTTAACAGAATTATCTATAATTTTATCATTCTCAAAATAACCCAAAGGTCCATTCCAGACGACCACTTTGGCTTTATTCAAAATTTTTCCATACTCAACAACAGTTTTTGAGCCAATGTCTACAGCTAACATTTTAGCTGGTATTTGATCGACGTCGCTAATAAAATATTGCTTAGCCTGCAAACTAGTAGCCACTGCTACATCACTTGGCAAAATTACTTTTTTGCTTTTTATTTTCTTAGCTAAAGCCAGTTCATCTTTATTTAATAAAGAATGCCCTAAATCATAACCACGAGCTACTAAAAAAGTATTCGCTAACATACCACCTAATAAAATATAATCAGCAGAACGCACAAATTTTTGTAACAATTTAATTTTGGTCACTACTTTAGCCCCACCTAATAAAAGCACTAAGCCTTTTTTAGTTTGTAAAATTTTACTTAAATTTTTGACTTCCTCTTCTAAACACAAACCGGCGTAGCTGGGTAAAAAATCTGTGATGGCCAACATAGAAGTATCTTGTCGATGAATATTGCCAAAAGCATCGTTAACATAAATATCAGCTAATAAACTTAGTCTCTTTGCTAAACTTTTAGAATTTTTCTTTTCTCGAGAATCAAAACGAATATTTTCAAGCAGCACTACTTGACCAGCTAATAATTCTTGACTTGGTTTAGCTAAACTCCTTACATCATCGGTCCATAAATCAATAGAGCGACCAGTTACACGAGACAAATATTCAGCTATTGGTTTCAAAGTTAAAGCTTTCACTTTTTTACCAGCTGGACGCCCCAAATGAGACACGATTATAATTTTGGCTCCTTTATTAGCTAAATAATTTATCGTCTCTACTGCTCGATCTAAACGCCAGGCATCAGTTGATTTGATCTGATTTTTATTAACCGGCACATTTAAATCTAAGCGTAATAATACTCGCTTATTTTTTAAACCTTTTATTTGTCTGACACTCTTTAATTTCATATTATTTTTCTAGAGTAAAAATAGACGTCACTTGTTCTAATCCAGCTATATCATACAAATGACCAACAGGGATGCTGGTCCAAACATTTTCAAAAACCACAGAATCCTTATCCAGGGTCACGCCCCAATCCATTAATTTCTGCTCTAATTCAGTAGATAATGGCCAAGTCTTGAAACTAATAAAGCCGTTAATCAAAACTGTATCATGTGGTAAGTCCCAAATTGAATCTGTAATTTTATCTGAATAACAATCAACGCAAGAGGCTAATGATCTTAAAGTAGAGACTGCTTCATCTTGACTAGCAGATTTATTTAAAAATAAAAAAAAGCTGATTACAAGGATAAAAATCAAAATAAATAGCCAAATAGTGTTGCTAGTTTTCATACAATATTACTTTCATTATTTACTATATTATAACATATTAATCTGCAAAAAACCAAAAGCAGTGAGAACTAAAAACAGCCCTAATTTAGGGCCATTTTTACCAAAATTATTTTTGTTTAGGAGTATCTACTATTTGCTGTTCAGTTGCCAATGGCACTTCAAATTTGAAAACACTACCCTTGCTCTTACCTTCACTTTCTACCCAAATACGACCATTGTGTTCTTTGGTTATTTTTTGAGCAATAAATAATCCCAAGCCAGAACCACCAGTGTGAATCTGAGCTACACCATCACCACGAACAAATTTTCTAAATAAAGTACGAGCTTCTTCTGGATTAATACCAATACCGGTATCTTTGGAAATAAAAGTAAGATTTTTATCATCAAACTCCAAAGAGACTTCTACTGAACCTTCTGGTGTATATTTAATAGCGTTATCTATCAGATTCAAAACAACCTCTCTTAGCTTATCTGAATCTGCATAAATCAAAGGCGGAGTTTGTTTTGGCTTGTTATAAATTAATTTAATATTTTTGCTAGCAGCTGAATTGATTAACTCTGTGATTACACTATCAATCATATCGTCAATTTGCATAGCGTGTTTTTCTAGCTTCAAACGCCCTGCTTCAATACGAGACACATTTAAAAAAATGTTAATAGTTCTTGCTAGACGAGAAGCACTTTCAAATAAATCATTTATTATTTTGCTGATATTGTCCGGAATTTTACCAAAATCCCCATCCAACATCATCGATAAATATCCCTTGATAGCCGAAACTGGCGTACGTAATTGATGAGAAGCAATGGATAAAAACTCAGATTTTGCTTTATCCAAAACTTTCAAATGAGTATTAGCTTCGTGTAAATCTTTATTTACTTTCTGCACATTCTCATACAATTCTAAATTACGAGCCACGATACCGACTTGATTGGTCAATGAAGTCATCATCTCGATATCCAAAGAAGAT
The DNA here is from genome assembly GCA_964645825.1 of uncultured Gammaproteobacteria bacterium. Lineage (GTDB taxonomy): Bacteria > Patescibacteriota > Patescibacteriia > UBA1558 > GWA2-36-10 > JABIAL01. The sequence continues at coordinate 13,985 of CAZXZY010000011.1, read as the reverse complement.
ATTTGCTCCCTTTCTACGGCTAACAAAAAATGAATCACACCGATAATTTTATCTTCAGAAAAAATAGGAACACCAACCACAGTCTTAACACCTAAATGTGCTTGAAGTCCTTTAATAATCTCCTCTTTGACTGGCGGAGAGAAAAATTCTGTCATATCAGTAGAAAAATTGATCTTGGAACTCAAGACCGTATCTACACCGAGATTATAACCAGCTTTTAGCTCTGCTTCATAAGTAAAGATATCTTCCGGCAAAAGATCTATCGCCTTTTTAGATTTATGATTTTGCGTTACTGCCTTTACTCTCAACCTATTGTCCCCATTTACAAAACTCAATACACCACCAATGTAACCAAGCTCTGAAGCAATGCTATCAGCGATCATCTGAGTAACTTTTTTCAAATCCAAAGTACGACTAACCATGTTAATGACCTTCTGCATAGTAATCAGATAACGATTACGAGCCTCTAAATCTACATTTGCTTGTTCTAAACTCTTGGTTCGTTCCTCTACTTTTGCTTGCAAATCTCGATTTAATTCTTGTACTTCTTCGTATAATTTAGATTTTTCAATAGCAGTAGCGACCTGAGAAGATAGAAGTTTAAAGAAATCTAAATCAGTACTATCAAAAACATCGCCAGATAATTTATTGCTCAAAACAAATAAAGCAGTCACTTTATCATTTTCAATAATCGGAACCATCATCTCGCCGTCAATTTTTTCTAGCTCTTCGATGACTTGACCAAGCTCTTTTTTCTTAGCTTCATTATTAACCAAGTCATCACGCTGACGAATCAATTCCTCAGTAATCAAAAGACCTCTGTTATGATTAAAATATTCTATCAATTCTGAACTAATGTAAACTTCCTGCTTCTCTTGTCCTGAGCTAGCTTTCAATGAAAAATGTTCATCACTAGGTATAAACACCGAAACTTTTTTCAATTTCAATCTATCGGCTAACAGCTTAACCAAACGATCAAGTAAATCATCTAAATCAATTTCTCTGGCAATGACATCGCTTGATTTACGTAAAACTTTCTGATAATCAATTCGATCTTTATAAAAAATACTATCAGTAATTCTAGCCCAAACACGTTTAACTGGGTCTAAAAATAAAACAATCAAAATAGAACTAACAATGGTGCTAATGATGCGACTATTTCTATTATCTCCAGCTACCATCGGACCAATATAGAAAATAGAAAAAGCAAAAAAACTAGCCACCGAACCAACCAAAACTGCGTATAAAATGGAGCGGGTAACCACCAGCTTTATATTCATTAATCTATATTTTGCTATAGCATAAGTAATGGTAATCACATAAAAACCAACTAAATAATTACCTATAGGATATATTTGAGAAAATTGTGGTAAAAAATTAAATATGCCGCCGCCAAAACCAAAAAATGCAGAATATAAAACGTATCTAATCTGTTGCTTCTTAATGCCTACGCTTCTTTTTCCATTAACAATAAGAAGATACACTGAGGTAACTGCTAAAATCAAAAAGAATACAGGGAAAGCCCAGTAAGCGGGACCTGGTTGAATCCAATATTGAAAATTAAAAACTGGCTCTAGTCCCTCTTTAAAATACGGCGTTACACTCAATATAGATAAAGCGATGGCTATAAAATAACAAGCCCTTAACCATTTCTTTATTTTGTCTACCTTATCAATTAAAACTACAACGAAATTGAAAAACAATATGGGAATAAAAATACCAGCGATATCCAAAACTATTTGGGACACATATGCCAAGGAATAGGCATTAAAAAAAGTAACCCCAAATAAACCAAAGCTCCATAAGGCAGTAACAAAACTGACTTTAGCCCAAAGTCTGTTGAGCTTAAAGCTTTTTTTTCTGGTAAACACAAAAAGAGCTAAGCCTAAACTTAAAATACCCGTTATCAAACTTGAAACCGCGAAGGAATTCATATCTTTTTATTATACTTCAAAACTTTCCAATTATTATTTTTTGCATAACGCAATAAAACCTTGTCAGGATTTACTATGATGGGTTGATCTACAAATTTTAAAAGACTTAAATCAGAATGATGATCTGTGTAAAAAAAACTTTCTATTTTTGTACCACCCGCTTTGCTTATAAAAATTTTAGCTTTTTCTAACTTTTGCTCCCCTGTCAACACACGGCCACTCACCTTACCTAAACATACATTATCATTATAATCTAACTTTGTACAAAAAAAATCTTTGACTTTCAAAAAATTAGCAAGTCTACTAACTATCGGACACAGACTATTAGATAACAATATGATGTGATGTTTATTTTTTTGATGCCACCTCACTCTTGTGATAGCATCAGTAAAAATATTTGACTTAATATGACTAATAAAAAAATCATCCATCATACTGTCAATTTCCGCCTTACTCATGGCACCTAAAAAAGATAACAAATAGTTTATAGCTTTATCTATATCACGTACTATGTTCAATTTATACAATAAAAACCAGCAATACCCTAAGATTAAATTAAATATGTTAATGTATTTCTTATGGAAAAGATACCGAATAAAATATTTTTGACTATATCCGTCAATTAAGGTGTTATCTACATCAAAAAATACCACTGTATTCATCATACTAATATTCATAAGTGTCTTCCACTAAATTAGCAATATTTTTCATAATATTTCGTGTAGCCACATCAAAATCAGTATTGTTTATATATATTGGTTCACCAATAATTATGTCACATTTCTTTATTTTTGGTTTACTCATTTGAGGAGACCAGGCACTATATGCATTTTTTATACCAACTGGCACAACTGGAATTTTATATTTATAAGCAAATTTAGCAACTCCATTATAAGCTTTGTTTATTTTACCAGTTCTAGACCTGGTACCTTCTGGAAATATGCCTAGGACCCGGCCTTCTTTCAAAATCCTATCCACATTTTTATAAACTTCTGTTTTATCTTCAGATTGTCTATCTACTTTAATCTGACCAGTCCACTGCATTATTGGCCGCCAGAAACTACTTCTAAAAAATTTCTCTGCCGCTAGAAAAGATATTTTTCTTGGCAATAAAATGAATAACAAAATAAAGTCTAAGTAACTAGTATGATTCGCTGCGATAATAAAGGAGTCTTTTTTGTCTATTTTTTGTAAACCCACTACTCTACCCAACCACAACACCCTAACAGGCAAATAAGATAAGACTCTAAGAACGTGATACATCATAAATTATACATATCTTTAATCATTTTTCTCCTTAACTTCAAAGTTGGCGTCAAAAGTCCATTTTCTTGGTTAAATTCTTTATCTGTCAAAATAAAATTTTTCACCTTTTCAACACCAGTAAAATCTTTCAATTTTTGAACTATCTTCTGTTCATACAAACCCAAGATTTTATTGTCCTTCAAAACATCTGGAAAAGAAAAGTCTGCTTCATTTTTACGACACCAAATAGCTAATTCTTCTAAATCTGGAACTATTAAAACTGAAAGATTTTTGTTATTATCACCATAAACAAAGCTCTGATTGATATATCTACTTTCATTTAGAGCGTTCTCTATTGGTTCTGGAAAAATATTTTTACCAGTCGACAAAACAATTATGTCTTTAGCTCTACCAATTATAGTCAAAAAATTATCTTCATCAATAAATCCCAAATCACCTGTATAAAACCAACCATCTTTAATGCTCTCTTCAGTTGCTTTTGGGTTATCATAATAACCCATCATGATATTATCTCCACTGATAATAATCTCTTTATTATCCGCTATTTTGACTTTGTTACAATCTAAGATAGAGCCAACTGTGCCAAATTTATAATTATCTAATTTATTCACAGCTACTATTGGTGACGTTTCAGTCAAACCATAACCTTCTATAATGGGTAATCCTATATTTTCAAAAAACTTAGCTATGGTTGGATTTAACGATGCTCCGCCTGAAACTGCCATTCGTAAATGTCCACCCAAAGTATTTCTGATTTTGTCTAAGACTATTTTATCTAATAAATTAAGCTGTATTTTTTCTAAAAAACTTAATTTTCCACTCTTAGATAACCTGGATAATTTTAATGAATGATAAAACATTTTCTTTTTCCATGCTTTACCAGAACCTATTTTATCAAAAATTTTATCATATACTTTCTCAAAAATTCTAGGCACACTAGTCAAAATAGTAGGCTTAGCTTTTTTGATATCTTCAATAATAGTTTTTGAATTTTGTGCAAAATAGATGCTAGCTCCGGAAAAAATAGCCGAATAATACCCCGCTGCTCTTTCAAAAGCATGTGAAAGTGGTAAAAAAGAAAAAAACTTATCTGCTTCTTTTATGTCTATGTTTCTCTTGGCAGATTCTACATCGGATACTAAATTCTGATGTGACAACATAACACCTTTTGGATCACCTGTAGTACCAGAAGTATAAATAATAGTGTGTAAATCACTTTCTAAAACCTTTGTTTTTATCTGTGGTATATCTTTTTTATATTTTAATACTGGCCAATGAGCAACGCTATCATCATCTGACAATCCGACTATGATAATTTTTTTAAACGGATATTTTAAAAATGGTTCTTTGTGCTCATCAAAATATTCCTGATTAACTATCAAATAATCTACTTGGGCATGTTCAATGACACGATTTAACTGCACATGATTATATGTGGTATGCAGAGGCACCATGGTTAATCCCAGTGTTACTGATACCAAATCGACAATTATCCATTCTGGAGAATTTGGCAGCATTACAGATACCTTTTGACCTTGAATAAATCCTAATTTTGACCACCAATTTGCTATCTGTAATCTATGATTATTTAGAGTATTATAATCAATATGGTGATATTTATCACCTTGAATGTATGCTAAAGCTACCCTCCGTCCGTAAGCTGTAACACTTTTTTCGAATTTATCAATAATAGTGGGCATATGCAAATATTTTACCATAAAAGCTTCTTTTTGACTATAAAATCAAACAAAAAACTGCCCATTTGGGCAGTTTTAAATATTGCTTGTCCTAGGTATTCCAAATGAGACAAATGAGACACTATAAAAGAATATTTTGTGTCTTATTTTAGTTTATATAAAAGTACACTTGATCTAAGGTTAATATAGTTTGCAGTGCTTTTATTTTATGAAAATCATCTTCTTTTGCCACACCATGACTAGAACTATGTCTAGATAAGGTAACTTTATTATCAGATAAATCAAAATCAGCAAAAAATATCTCATCTAAATAACGCAAGAAGTGCATTGGCAACAATAGAGAATCATCAGAGCCAGATTTTTCTTTAGCCTTTTCGATAATATGCTTTACTAATTCTGAAAATTTTGGTTTTGACTTATTGGTTTCCCCAAAATAATGAAGCCTTGTTATCCCCTCAATTTCCGAAGTTAAATTTTTTATACAATTAATAAAACCATTCTTATCATTTTGGAAATAAGCATCAATGCCAGCAGATATTAACGATTTCTTACTATTAAAAAGTTCATTGGACCACCATTTATCTGATATTTTATTTATTCTTGTGCTGTCAAATTTATCTACTATATTTAAAGTCTTATTTTCAAAATCGAATTTGTCTTTATATATTTTACTTAACTCTTTATACTCATCGCCTATAATATCAATAAAAGGAAACCATCCATCTTTTAATAACTCATCAAATTCTGTATCATTCTCTAATACTTTATAAAGATGCTGAAAATGCAAATATCTATATAGCGCGCCTATTTCTAACATACATTTATCCACATCTAACTGACGCTTATTATCAAGATTAAAATAAAGGCCAAATTTCCAGCCAACTTTAAAACAATACATAATTTTGTCATCAGCTTTTATACTTATGTCGCCAAATTTAATTTGCCCTATATCGGCTATATCATTTATGCTAACTAGTTGTCCTTTTTCTATGTTTCTTTTCGCCTTTATGCTCAAAATTACTGGAAAATCATTAACATATATATCAGCCGTTAAATCTTTATGTATAATTACTAAAAATTGACACACAGAATTAACCATAACATTCAATTTTGGTAAAAATATATTAGATAGCTTTTCTATATAATTATAAAATTCTGGCTGATCTGAAATATACATGCCTTTATAAATAACATGCACATTCTTTTCGCCTTTTTTTACATTTTTCGCAACAAAACCAGCTATATCATGGTTTTGTTTTATTTTAACATTAGAATGTATCATATTTTTATAAGTTTCAAAAAGCCGCCAAATAGACGGCCTTTTATTAATCTATTTATCCAATTCTTCGCCAACTTTTTTCAATAATATTTTAACCTCATCTCTTGTAACACCAATTTTTGTTAAACATTCATCATCTCCTAGTGCGTTCGATGTTTCATTTAGAGAATTATTAATAATTAATAATTCATCTTTAGTGAATTTTAAATCCATATTTTTACAAATTAATTTATCTTAGACTATTAAAATATTCTATTCCATCCCTTGGCTGTCAAAAACCCGCCTAACTTGACCAGCGGGAATTACAAAAAATAAAAACAATAAGCAAAATAAAGTAACTGAGCCGGCCGGCCAACAAATGCTTTTCTTCATAGCACATTATTTAATTGTTAACTGGCCTGTTTATTTTTAAATTAAGCTATTTATTCAAATTTGTCAATCTAATGACTCTCAATAAACTGCAAGGTCTTAGAAAAAATGAAATCACGACGAGTATTGTGAACTGGATTATGATCCTGTTTATTTAAAATAAATAAATGTTTATCAGTGACTGTCAAATTTTTAAACAAAAACTCTGAGCCACGCGGATGACTAACTAAGTCATCACGTGAATGTACTATTAATACCGGTGCCTGAACTTTGGCCAATTCTTTTTTGGTGTAGCGATCAATAAAATCGTAAAAAGTAACAATGCTAGGAATTGGAATATGACTATGGCGACCTTGTTCAGACCACTCTTTAGTCATTTCATGATTCATCCACCTTTTTCGGTAAGTTTTTTTAAATATCCGAGCCAATGGCAATAAGGTCCTAATTTGTAATTCATTACGGATAAAAATAGGAATACCCAAAGCAATAATACCAGCTATTTGCGGATACTTAGTGGATAAATGCAAAGAAATATTAGAACCAAAAGAATAGCCAATCATAAAGACCTTGTCATATTCTTTTAATTTTTGCTCTAACATGTCCTCAACAGATTTTACCCAATCTTGATTTCTAGTTTGATACAACATAGCAGTACTACCACCATGCCCAGCCAATAAAGGCACCTCAACGTCTAATTTATTATCAGCTAAAAAATCCGCTAAAACATGCAAATCATATGGTGTTCCAGTAAACCCATGAATCAACATCACCAAAGTTTTACTGCCGGATTTAATACCAAAAGGCTGCGCCTTTTCTGCTACCCCCTCAATCCTCCTAAACTCCTTTTGCTGTTCTTGAATCATAAAAAATGAGTTTAATTATTGAGCTTTATATTTCTTATTTAAAAAATTATGATATTCCTGATCATCTTGTAATTTTTCACTAATCATATTTCTAAGCCAGTCTGCTTTACGAGCACCTATCTGTTTAGCCTTCCAGTCTAAATAATCTGACATTTTAGCTGAAACACGTAAAGTATATTTTACATTGAACATGTCTCGTCCACTATCTTGATCTAGTTTTTGCAAAAATTTTAGGATAATATCATTGACTGACTGTAAATTGCACTGGGCAATTTCTACTTTATCGGTAAAATTTTTATTTTCTTGCAAATTTTTTAATGTTTTGCTTTTCACTCCTTGAATATCTGTCAAAAATAATACTGGTTTATTTTCTGACATGGCCAAGGCTACAAAATAGCTGCTATCCTCATCCAGGCCCTTGCTATAAATCAACAGAGCGTCTGCTTCACTCAAAGATGTATTTGTTGGATTTTTGGTATTCAAATTACTAAAAACCTCTACTTGAGCTTTACGCAAATATTGCAAAATACCTTTACCAATTTCATCCTTGGTCTGACTATAGAAATAAATGACCATAATAAAAATTAAACATTAATAAACTCATCAACTATATTAGACTTCAAAACTTTAGCCAAATCATTTGGCGCTATGTTAGCTATCGCCCACATAGTTTTGACTAATGCCACATCTTGCGTACAACCAATTAAATTTATAAAATCATTATCTGTAAAAATTTGATTGATATGATATAAAATAACTGGCTTATCAAGAGATTGTAAATATTTTTTCTGTTTTATCGATAATTCTTCATCATGCATATTTACAAAAATTGCTTTATACTTATCTAGACATTTAATCTCTAAATCAAATGGCAATCGATCATCAAGAATTAAAATATCTTGATTAATATTTTTAAAAATTTGGATAGCTTTTTTAGAATGCTGTAAATCTTGCTTGAAAGTAATGCCAAAATCAATCTTGGCCAAATAATTTTCATCAACACTAGCTAAAATATATTTACCTTGTTGATATTCTAATTGGGCTTTGACACCAGCTATCAAACGACTGCCAAACATAATTGCCGGCTGAGGCAAAGTTTCACAAACTACTTGCACGGCATTTATCAAATTTGATCTTAAGCCTAAGCCGCCTTGCTGAGCTACCAAATATTGCATGGCATCTTTTTTCTCTTTGGTTTGTAAACCAGCCATTTGCGATCCAGTCACTACAATGCTAGTAGATAAATTTTGTAATAAAAAATTTAAAGTAACAGTGGCTGGCACTAATTGCTCTGATTTAGTTACTAAAACAAAACCATCATACTTTTGATGATTTTTAGCAATAAAACTAGCAATATTTTCCCAAGATTTAAAATCTAATTTTTCCTCTTCATTGTATATTAATCTGATTTCTAAATCTGACAAAATAGATAATTCTGGCATGGTCTTAAGCCATGCATCAATATCATCAGTTTGATTGACTGACAACATATGTTTAGCCTTATCCATGGTCCAAGTGCCACCAGCCAACAATAAACAGATTTTTTTCTTTACTTTAGCCATTACTGTTTTTTATCAAAAAATATCAAATAAAACACTGCCAGATTCATGGGAAGAGTAAAAATGGGTCCTAACCAAACATATGTAAAATCTTGAAAATAAATTAAAAATAAATCAAAATATGCGCCAAAAATTAACCCCGCTAATAAAGTAATGAACAAAATTAAAATTTGATACCTAATGACACCTTCTGAACTTAAAAACTTACGGTATAAGGAATGTATGGCCGACACCACTATTAACAAAAAATACCCAGAATAAACCAAATAGAAGGGTTTAAAATAATGCGCCATAAAATCTTGCTCATTGTCTAATTTGATAAAATCAGTGATGTGAAAATTGGTGTATACTAAAAAACCAATAATAACCAAGGGCGCAATAATAAAAATATTATACGTAATGGATATTTTTTTACTCTTATATGGAAAATGAACAATAAAGTACACCAAGGCTACAGCTATAATCAATGCCGCCAAATAACATGTTCTATACCAAAATTCCGCTATATCTACCTGAAAAATTACTAAAGCTAAAAATATAGACAATCCCCACAAAAAATTAGCAAATGTTAACAAGGAGAAGTATAAATACATCTTATTTTTCCATCCTTTTTTTATAATAATGATAAGCATCATTACAAAATTTAATAAAGATACAATCAATAAAAGTATATTATTAAATCCAATTTGTTTCAAAAAATCCATATAATTAATATTCTAATTTCTTATCTTTCTTCAAAAATATTAAATAAAAAGCTATAAAATTTATTGCCAGAGTAAACAATGGTCCTAAATAATAAAAACGGAATTCATCAAAATACATAGCGTATAGATTAAACCAGGTGCCAGCAATGACACCAATAATCACACTAAATAAGATTAAGGCTAACGGCTTCTTAAAAATTTTATCAACTTGGAAATACTTAATAAATAAAAATAAAATGGCCGATAACATCAAAATACCTAAAACTATACTAAAAATTAAATATGCTATTGATTCGTAGGCAACTGTATTTAAACCTTCTAAATTAACAGAAAGAGAGAAATATTTATAAAAAAATACAAAATATAATGCGCCAATGGAAATGACAATGCTTAATATGTGTTGCCAAGCTTGAGAAAAACGTAAAGTCTTAAATGGAAAATGAATGGTAAAATAAAAAAGGTTTAATACAACAAGTAATGACGCAAAATAAATAAAACTAGCAGAGAACTGCACCATCTCATAATTATTACTCAACCTAAAAAATAATAACCCCCCAGCCCATAATACATTAAAAAAAGTCATTAATGAAAAGTATTTATTAATTGGACTTTTCCAGCCACGCGTTATAACAATGATGCTCATTACCAAATTTAGTAAAGCTGCTAAAAATAAAATTATTACTTGATAACTCATACAATTACACTATTTATTAGATAACAATAAACTACCAATAGCGATATCTAAATATTTATTTATTTGTTGCAAAAACTGCAATTGCTGACGAGATAAGAGCTTTTGTCCGTTATTGATAATAACTACTCCCAATAATTTTTGATTATAAAAAATAGGCAAAGCTATGTCTATGTCCTGCTTTGACATGGCCTTAGCTAAAGATTTATCATGACCAAGATAATCAACATCAGCCTGATGAGCGGCTTGTCCTTTGGCTACTAAAAACTGCAACAGTTCACTATCCGACATATTCAACAAACGTTCGCCAACTGGGAAAACCTGATGAAAAATCTCCGGATGATTATGTTTAGCTAAATAAACAAAAAATTCCTGATAACCAATAATTTTATTCACTTCTTTAGCTAATTGAGAAAATAATAGATTAAGATCACGGCTAGAGCGTAAAATTTCTGCGATATTATTGGTGGCATTGATAATGTCTCGAACTGGATTAACCAAAAATAAATTAACCAAGCGATATAACGCCTTGTACAGCCAAGGAGAAACTAAACCAATAAATAAAACAAAAAAGATTTGTGCTTTGGGCTGAGCAAAGTCAACTGCTACCAAATTTGTCAATAACCAAAATACAATATAAAAAGCTAATAAGGTGATGAACAAAACGCTCAAATCAATAACAACTTTATATAAACTCAAGCGCAAACCCCAAAAACGATGACGAGACAAAGCATAGACTAAAATAATAGTAAAAAATACTGAGCCATCTACACCCAAATAAAACCATTCGTTGACACCCAATAATGGTAAAATAATACTAAATAATAAGCCAACTAAGGCCGTCAAAGCTGTACCAACAAATAGATAATCAATTTGACGTTTGACAATCAAATTTGCTTTTTTACGATGAGTAATCAAAAAATATAAAGCATAACCAAGCATGACTACGAAATAAATCAAGAAAATAACATACATTATTCCTTGCTCAAAAATAAAACCATTAGTAGTTAAAGTCACGCTAGGAATATTATAAGCAGTAAATAGAAATGGCGTCATGATAATAGCTGGTAACCACCATAAAAATTTCTGGCTAACTGATCTTCTTTTCCATTTACCAAACAAAGAAAAAACCAGCCAAATAAATGCTGGAGCTAAAAATAAATTAGGCAATAAACCAAAACGAGCACTATATAATAACCAATCTGTATGACGTAACCAACCAATATTGACTAGCTCAATTATCTGCCAAATAGCAATCAAAGTCACCAGTAAAAAAACTGGGGCACGCTGTTTTTGCACCTTACTAAAAACAATAAACAGTAATAAGCACACGTTGATAATCACTGTTAGCCATAGAACTAGGTTAGCTAAAGTCATATATTTTATTTTATTCTAGCCGTCAAAATAAACAGCCGTCATAATTAGGATAGTAAAAAAGTCATTTTTTGTCAATTAAACCTCTCTTGACTAAAAGAACAAAACATACTAGTATACATAATCAATTCGTACCCTACAATAACAGGAGCTAAGCATGAATGCTTTTCAGGCACAGTATGTCGCTCCTATATCAGGGAGCAAAAAACCGACTTTATTGTTTATAGCTGGGCTCTGGTCACAAGCTGATACTTGGACCGCTTGGCAAAATCTAGCCAGTCAACAAGGCTATGAAAGCTGGGCATTGACTCTGCAGCCGAAAAATGGAGACACTACGCTCAAGGACTACAAAGAATACGTGGTCAAATTTCTTGAGTATCTCAAACAAGAATTAGGTGTTAACCCAATAATTATCGGGCATTCAATGGCTGGTTTAGTGACACAAATGATTGCTGCATACCAGAAAGTGCCAGCTGTAGTATTACTCAATAGTGCGGCGCCAGCTGGAATCAACAACCTAAGTCTGCAGATGTTTCTGAGAACCTGGAAACATTTGAGAAAGATCTTCGGTGATAGATTATTTATCCCCAGTTTAGCTGACACCAAAGCCTTGATGTTCAACAATCTGACTCATCTTAACGCAGCAGAAACGCTCACCTACTATCAGGAACTATTGCCTGATGCTGGCCGAGCAACCCGCGAGATACTCTTGGGCACAGTGGCTGTCAAATCTACTTTTTGTCCAACGCTAGTGATTGGTGGCAGACATGATAAGCTGCTTCCAGCAAGAATTCAGCGCAAGCTGGCAGTTAAGTATTCCGCTCCTTACCATGAAATTGATCATGGACACGTGACAATGCTAGAACCTGGCTCTGAGCTGGTTCTATATCACATTCTTCAATGGATCGAAGAAATACGACAAGAGCTCTGACGACGACGTCCGAGCTCTTTTTTTAATATATAATTTTACTTTTTCTACAAATTTATTTTTACAGCTTTTTGTCCATCTTTGCTATCCTCTACTTCTATTCCTAAAGCCTTTAATTCATCACGTAATTGATCAGATTTTTTCCAATCTTTATTATCTCTAGCTGTTTGACGTTGTTTTAGTAAGTCTTTTTCTGTTTTAGATAAATTCAAAGCATTTTTAACTAAAAATTTTAGATTTAAGCCTAACACTTCATCCATTTTATAAACTGTCGCTAATTTTTCACTGTCCTCCATTGGATCAGCTAATACTTCTTGTAACACTGCTAAAGCTTGCGGTGTATTCAAATCATCAGCCATACTTGTATAAAACTTTTCTAAATAATTTTTATTTACTTTTTTACCTGGCTTAATGCCAGTAATTTCTCTAATAATATTAACCAGGCCATTTTGAGCAGCCTCTAATGCTTCCCAAGAAAAATTCATTCCTTTTTTATAATGCGTTTGCAAAACAAAATAACGTAAAGCCAGCGGTGAAAAACTTTTTTCTTTCAAATTATCTAGAGTTATAAAAGTACCGGCAGATTTTGACATCTTACCTTCTTGGAATCTAATAAACTCATTGTGCAACCAAACCTTAGCTTGTAATTTTCCCGTAGCAGCAAAACTTTGAGCCATTTCATTTGGATGATGCACTGGCAAATGATCAATGCCGCCAGTGTGAATATCAAAGGTATCACCCAAATACATGCGACTCATCACTGAACATTCTAAATGCCAGCCAGGAAAACCTTTGCCCCAAGGAGAATCCCATTCCATATCACGCTTACTATCCTTTGGTGAAAATTTCCAAACTGCAAAATCAGTCATATTTTTCTTCTCCGGATTTTTTTCTACCCGCGCTCCTTCTTGCAGATCAATATTTTGGATATTAGCTAATTTTCCATATTCAATTAATTTAGAAGTATCAAAATATAAACCATCTGAAGTTTTGTACAAAAATCCTTTATCATCTAAAATCTGTACAAATTTAATTTGTTCTTTGATCGTATCAGTGGCGCGGACAAATTTTGTTGGCTCTAAAATATTTAAAGCAACTAAATTATCTTTAAACACTTTAATAAATTTATTAGCAATATCCCAAGCTGTTGCCTGCTCTTTTTTAGCAGCGGCTTCAAGTTTATCTTCACCTAAATCTGCATCAGAAGTAAGATGACCAACGTCAGTCAAATTCATGATGTGTTTTACCTTCAAATCTTGAGATAATAAATATCTTTTTAAAATATCCCAAACTAAATAAGCGCGTAAATTACCAATATGTG
>CAZXZY010000010.1:7122-24150 GCA_964645825.1 uncultured Gammaproteobacteria bacterium | reverse complement strand
CTAATTCTTTATCAGTGCCAACAAAAGAAACTGACGTATTATTTGTTAGATAATAAAAAGTCAAAGCTTTGACCGGAACTTTAAAAACTTCTTGAGCTGCTATTTGGTAAATCAATAATTGTTTCTTATCTTCAAATGTAATCTTGTCACTTTTTGGTTTTCCGGTTTTATAATCCATCATTTCCCAGGCTCCGTCTTTATCAACATCAACTCGATCAAAAACACCATACAAAGAATAATCACCGATTTTAATATTAGCTCCTTTTTCTAAAAATAATGGCACTGGCCAATTACCTTCAAATTTTTGATAAAATACTTTTAAGATTTTTTCTCCCTCTTTTTGATAACGCTCTTTTTCAGCTTGGCCATTATACCAATCATCAATCCAAGATTCTTTATAATAATTTAATAAATCTTCTAGACTTGGATCAGTAGTTTTTTGTTCTTGATTAAACAAATCGGCTTGTGTCGTTTGACGACGATTAATAATATCTTGAAAAAACTTTTGCAAAGTAGAATGCATGGTTTTACCAAAACTAAATACTGCCTTACCTTTGCCACGTAATTTTACGACGTGAGAATAATAATATTGCCGCGGACAGCTATCATAAGCTTTAAGCTGAGAAAAAGAAAATCGTTTTGGAATAGCTTCTTTTATTTTAGCCAGCGGCAAATCTACTTTAGCTGGTTCTATGATATCTTTGCCAGGAACATTTTTAGAGGCGATTTTTATTTCTTCTATAAATCTAGAAGGCTTGCGTTCACGCATACCACCATAATCTTTGGCCCAAGTCAGATACACAGCCTGTTTTGCTCGTGTTAAAGCTACGTAAAATAAACGTCGTTCTTCTTGTAGATGAGCATTACCAGTTGGCAATTGCTCTTTGATAAATTCTTCTGGCATTGCAATGGGATCACGTCGCTCGGTGCTAGGAAAACGAAGATGTACTAAATTGGTAATAAATACATATTTAAATTCTAAGCCCTTAGAACCATGGATGGTCATCACTTTGATGGCATCAGGTCCTGCATCCGCATCTTGTTGCATTGAGCCTTGCTCACCTGACTCTAGTTCCATGTCCATTTGCTCTAAAAATTGATGAACTGAAGTATCTAGCGCTTCTTCCTCCCAAGAACGGATTTTTCTAAAAAATTGATTTAAAAAATTAAGTTGCTCACGAGTATATTGAGTTTCTTCCAAAGTTAATAATTCTAAATAGCCGCTATCTTCAAGCCAAGTATAAATAATTTGCGAAACTGATTTATCCTTGACTAATTCTGTGTGTGTTTTTATTTGAGTTAAAATTTCATCAATGATCTTTACTTGGCCGACTGGCAAATTTAAATGTCCTTGATAAGCCTTAAGCGTGTAATACAAGCTCCAGCTTTTTTTATTAGCTAAATGATTTAAATGAATCAGGGTCTGAATGTCTAAATTAAAATTTGGTAAACTTAAAACTCTGAATAAAGCTGGTGATTCATGATAATTATCTAACAATTTTAAATAAGCTACGATATCTAAGACGATATCTTGTCCATATAATCCACGGGAAGCTAAAAACTGATGCGGCCAACCCACTTTACGCATCATACTGACAAAGCCAGCAGCTTGATCATTAGCGCGAACTAAGATTGCAAAGTCTGACCAAGTCGCCTCTTTATCTTTTTTCTTGATTTCAGCAATCTGATTTAAGACACCATCGATTTCTGAATTTTTATCCATGTATGACGAAACCTTAACTTGCCCTTTTGTTTTACTATGACTAGTTAATTTTTTATCTAATTTTTTCTTACCTACTTTGAGCTGTGCTTCTAGACGATCAGGATTATTTAGCTGAATAAAATTATAAGCCTTGTCCAGAATATTTTGTCCAGAACGATAATTGTCTGTCAAAAATATTTGTTTTACTTTTGGATAGTCATGCTGAAAACTCAAAATATTTGAGATAGCTGCTCCTCTAAATTTATAGATAGCCTGATCATCATCACCGACAACCATAAGATTGTTTTTTGATGCAGCTAATATTTTAATCAATTCATATTGCGCCCAGTTCGTATCCTGAAACTCATCAACCAAAATATATTTAAACTGCTTTCTAAAAATTTCTAATATCTGCGGACGTTGTTGAAATAACTTGAGAGTATAATTTATCAGATCACCAAAATCCAAAGCATTGTTATCTAACAACAGTTGCTGATAAGTGTGATATGAGTTAGCTACTTCTTTGGCACGACTTATTTCCATCTCTACGTCAGCCCGGTCAGCAGCTGAATCAGAGTCTAACTGTAAGTTTTCAGCATACTCCAAATAATTTTCTGGATAAATAACTTCGTCCTTACAACGAGAAAAATGTGACAGCAAAGCATGAATAAATTTTGTTGGATTGCCGAGCGGCTTATAATAATCTAATTCAAATTTATCTAGATTATTTCTTACTAGCATCCAAGCAGACGTTGTGTCTAATAATTTAAATTCATTTGATAAACCAATGTCTAGCGCATAGTCTTTTAAAATT
Source organism: uncultured Gammaproteobacteria bacterium (assembly GCA_964645825.1). Lineage (GTDB taxonomy): Bacteria > Patescibacteriota > Patescibacteriia > UBA1558 > GWA2-36-10 > JABIAL01. The sequence goes on along the minus strand of CAZXZY010000010.1, from coordinate 21,634 downwards.
TTCTCAGCAAAGCCATGAAAAGTATGAATCCATAATTCTGAATAACCAAGAGGTAAAAGCTGATCTACTCGCTCTGCCATTTCAGCGGCTGCTTTTTCAGTAAAAGTAACAGCCAAAATCTCCTCTGGCTGGGCCTTGCCCTGCTCGATCAAGCTAGTAATACGCTGGGTAATAACCGTGGTTTTACCGGTACCAGCCCCCGCAATCAAAATAACAGGACCTTGATCGTGAGTTACGGCCTGTTTTTGGGCTTTATTTAGCTGAGATAAGTCTATAGACATATAGTCTATTTTAGCAGATATAAGATTTTTAGCTAGCCTCAATTAGCGAGTCTAAGCGGGCAAAAATAAAGCAGCCATTCTTTCTGGCTGCTTATATTAATGATCAATAATACTTCTTCTTTATAGTCTTGAGTAATGTCACTGAAAATCACCCACACATCACCCTCTTCAGCCGACGAAGATCAATCAATAATATTAAACCAGCGTGCATCAATAAAATCTTCATAGGAATTTTTGAATCATGCTTCTGACAAGGATCACAAACATAAAAACCATCTACATGTTGCTCAGAAAGAATAAATTGATAATTCTTACAAGACATGACTCGTCTCCTTTTTGATGCTGAAAAGATCTCCTTATTAAATTAAATTTAACATAAAAATATATTTTTGACTACCTTCTACTGGTAATCCTAAACGAGTAAAAATAAAAAAGGGCAGCTTATGCTACCCCAGGATAATGATCTTTTTCAAGTTTAGCCATTTTTTCCATAGGATGTGGTTTACCTGTCGTAGGATTATAGACCAATTGGCAATAATCACACTCCACATAGCCATCCCCACGCTCTTTGTAAGACGTACATGCGCAACCAGTTCGTGGACACTTTTCAGTATGACAGATAAATGGCAATGCATGATACATCAACCAACGAAAGAGCAATGCAAGCACCGCGCAGATGACGAAGACTATACCTAAAATTCTCATGACTTCCTCCCTCGTTATAATAGATGAACGATTCTTATGCTTACCCTAACATAAAAGAATTTTTTTGACAAAACAAAAAACCGCCAAAACATATCTTGGCGATTATTTTATTATATAATAACACTACAAATTTTACAAAGCATTAATAGTCGCCCTAGTCTTAGGACCAAAAATACCATAACCCTGATCTTGTGCTGAGCTAACTACATTATGTTTAAGTTGTAATCTTTGTACAGCTGCCTCAGTTAGTGGTCCAAAGTATCCAGTAACCTTAGCTTCTGGATAAATGTCTTCATCTTGAGCTAGTAATGTTTGTAATTGTCTAACATCTTCTCCAGTCATACCAAGGTTTAAACTTCTAGAAAAGTTTAGACTAGCTTGTTTTTTAGTAGCTAGGTTTTGTCCAATAGGGTAAGAACTCAAATCAATTATTTCAATAACATCTTGCCATTTAAAATTATGACTTAAGAATATACTTTCACTAGGAATATATCTTTTTTCATGATCCTCTATTAAATAAACTTGGGGATTATTTTTTTCTTTAATCAATGTACCATCTTGAAAATTATGTACTGGGTAATCTAAAAGATCGCCTAGTAAATATTGATCTAAATCATCCCATGTTTCAATATCTTGCCATCTAAAATTATGAGCCAAAAAAATAAATTCATTGGGGATTAATCTTTTTTGACCACCCTCAATTAAGTAGACTGCTGGCAAAGGCAGAAATAATAGCATTATTATTTCCTCCAAAATTAGAAAAATAACCAGAGCTAGCGTCTGCACTTTTAACAACTGTAAAAAAAGTTACTCCAGCAGCTGCAGCTGTAGAATTTGTCAAAAGTACATCATTAATACCATCAAATCTAACAATTGGCTGGGAATTTACTATGTTTGTTTTATATATTGGCTGAGCAGAACCAGATCCTTGTGTTGCATTCAAAAAATTATCTGAACTATCTGCCCAAGAAGCCACCGCCTCTCCATCGCTCAATCCAGTAATTGCATCTGCTTTAAGCCATAAGCTCGCCTGATCATAAACAGTCAATACATGTGGCGTAACAGCGTTTGAAGCCGCTGAAGGAGTGGATGTGCCAACAGAATTAGTTGCCGTCACAGTAAAAGTATATTCCGTGCCATTAGTCAATCCTGTAACGGTAATCGGTGATGCGCTTCCAGCACCAGTAACAGACCCTGGACTAGAAGTGACGGTATAACCCGTAATCGGTGATCCGCCATTTGCCCCAGGTGTAAAACTGACGCTAGCTTCAGTATCCCCCGCTACCGCTGTACCAATAGTCGGAGCAACTGGTACAGTTGTCGCAGAAACAATAGTGCCATCAACTAATAGATCATCAAAATAAGAAATTGTGTCATTCGATTCTAAAAAAATCGGATAACTATCAACTAAATTAGCAGCTCCCGGAGTGACAGTGCACTGTAAGGCATCGTTCTTATGTATTTCAAACCCAGTAGAAATAATTTTCATTTTATAAGTCGCCCCACTGGTCATCGTGCCACAATTGACATTTTGGACTAAAGAATTATTGTTCCAAGCCAAACCTAATATAGCGCTACCCGAATGATAAAGAAGGTAGCCTCTGTTTCCGGCTAAAGACCACTCACGATCTCCGTAACCTAAAATAAATTTACCATTAGTTGTAGTGATGGCAGAAGAAATTTCCAAATCTTCCGCATCAAAACTACTCACCGAGACAAGGGCCGTGGTGCCATTGCTACTATTCATAACTGACAAAGAATCATCTTGCTGAATGTTACCAGTCGTACCTCCAGAACCAGCAGCGTCATGTTCTACCCATTTATCAGTATCAATAGTAGTGCCTGTAAAATTATCAGAAAGCGCGGTATCTGCCTTCACTTGAGGAATGCTCAAGCTAAAAGTCAATAAAATTAAAAATATAAATACAAAATAAGGATGTATTTTGTATTGAGTTATTGGATTGTTTAATATTTTCATACCACAAAAATATTCTTGATTAATAAAAACAAAAAGTACTATCTTAATTGTATGCTTTGTGTGCTCTTTTATTCATCATACTAAGCCAACAATAAAGATGATAATTTACTTAAAGTGTATTCTTAACTTAAGTAAATTCATTGTTATTATACCACAAAATCAATTCCTGAAACAATATAGCAAAATATTTAAATAAAACAAAAAAACCGCCAAGTAAAGGCGGTAAATTTTAATTAATAGTTTGATATTCTAACCCTTGTGGAGCCGGCTTAGAATAAGCCATGATAATTTCTAGATCATCCGGAAGCTCTTTAGTTAGAATGTCTCTGACTGACTGCAAATCCTTATAATAAGCCTCCTCCTCTGCTTGAGCGTCAGTAAATTCTTTGCTACCACCATAGCTATCACAATCCCAATGCCAGAGAAGTAATAATTTTTTGATCTTGTGTAAACCACGAGAAACAGAAACAATGTGTTCTACAAGCTCTGTTTTAAAACCATTTTGACGCAAGACAGCCTTAGCTGCACCTGGCCAGCAAAAAATATCAAAATCAGAAAAACCCAAACCCTGGACTATAAACTCTTGATCACTTTCTCGAAAACGAAAATCGACACACTTGATCACAGCTAGCGGACACTCGTGCTTGTCTAAATGATCATTTGGAACATTGAATTTCATAAGCTCGTCTTTTATGATTTAATGTTTGCCAGTACGAATACCTTTATGTTTATACTTACGCACGACGCGTAAACGATTCATCTCTTTATCTAAATTAGCAGTCAAAGTAGTAAACTCTGTGGTGTTTACTTTTTTATCTCGCAATGCCTCTTCAGCTCTCTTTTTTGCCTCTTCAGCGCGCTCCTCATCAATTTCAGCTACGTATTCTACTCGATCAGCTAAAATGATGACTTGTTCGGCAATTACTTCTATAAAACCACCAAAAACGGCCATCAAGCTCCCTTCTTTGTCTTTGTGCTTGATCACAATCTCCCCAGCCGATAATCGACTAACCAAAGGCACATGATTGGGTAAAATAGTAATTTGACCAGTGCTAGAGGTGACAGAAACTTGGCTAACCTGTTCGGTTAAAACCACTTTTTCTGGAGTAACAATTTTTAATGTAAATTCCTTCATAAATAAGACTTGGGTATCTTAAACCTTTTACTTAACTTCGTCAATAGAGCCCTTCATATAGAAAGCTTGCTCATTTTTATCATCATGCTTACCTGCCAAAATCTCTTGGAAGCCGCGGATGGTTTCTTTAAGAGAAACATATTGACCTGGAGTACCGGTAAATGTTTCAGCTACAAAGAAGGGTTGTGATAAAAACTTTTGTACTTTACGAGCACGAGATACTACGATCTTATCCTCTTCTGATAGTTCATCCATTCCTAAAATGGCAATAATATCTTGCAAGTCTTTATAACGTTGCAAAACTTGCTGTACTTGTCGAGCAATTTCATAGTGTTCAACTCCTACAACTTCTGGATCCAAAATAATAGAACTAGAATCAAGTGGATCAACAGCTGGATAAATACCAAGCTCCGATAAACCACGAGATAATACTACGGTAGAGTCCAAATGACCAAAAGTAGTGGCTGGAGCTGGATCAGTCAAATCATCAGCCGGCACGTAAACTGCTTGCACGGAAGTAATAGAGCCTTTATCAGTGGAAGTAATACGTTCTTGTAATTCTCCCATCTCAGTAGCTAAAGTTGGCTGATAACCAACAGCTGAAGGCATGCGACCTAACAAGGCAGACACTTCCGAACCAGCTTGAGTAAAACGGAAAATATTATCCACAAACAATAAAACATCTTTACCTTCTTGATCACGGAAATATTCGGCCATGGTTAATCCAGTCAAAGCGATACGTTGACGAGCTCCAGGCGGTTCATTCATCTGACCAAACACTAGGGTAGTATTTTTCAAAACACCAGACTCTTTCATTTCATAGTATAAGTCATTACCTTCGCGAGTTCTTTCACCCACACCGGCAAAAACTGAAAAGCCACCGTGTTCTGCAGCTATATTACGGATCAATTCTTGAATCACAACGGTCTTACCAACACCGGCACCACCAAATAATCCAACTTTACCACCCTTGGTAAATGGACAAATAAGATCAATAACTTTGATGCCAGTTTCAAAAATTTCAGTTTTAGTGGCTTGCTCGGTAAACTTTGGAGCTGGACGATGAATCGGCCAATTTTCTTTAGTAACTACATCATCTTTACCATCAATAGCCTTTCCCAAAACATTAAACATGCGTCCTAATGTATTTTGTCCAACTGGCACAGCAATCGGTGCTTCAGTATTTACTACTTCTAGGCCACGTGATAAGCCATCGGTAGCGTCCATGGCCACGGCTCTGACGGTATTGTCACCCAGATGTTTTTGTACTTCTAAAACCACTATTTTTTCTTTGAGTTTAATCTCTAAAGCATGATTAATCTCCGGTAATTTATCAAAAAAATGCACATCTACGACTGGTCCAATAATTTGTTTGATTGTTCCTTTGTTGTCTTTCATAAATATCTTTTAAATAAAAACTATTCTAAGGCGGCTGAACCAGCAGAAATTTCTGCTAACTCAGACGTAATATTAGCTTGTCTAGCTTGATTATATACTAATGTTAATTCGTTAATCATGTCTGTAGCTGCGTCACTTGCATTACGCATAGCAAACATACGAGCCGAATATTCAGATGCCTCACTCTCTAATACCGCTTGATAAAGCTGTACTTCAATAAGACGAGGTAAAAATAAATCTAGAATTTCTTCTCGGCTTGGTTCAAAAGTAAACTCTGCTATATTATCTATACTTATTTTATCTTCATTTTCTTTTTCATGAATGACGTGCCCCAAACGCTCATCAATGTGAGCTGAAAAAGGTAAGAGCTGCTTGACATGCGGCATTTGTTTTAAAGAAGATAAAAAATCCATGTAAGCGACAAAAACTTTGTCGTACTTTTTAGCTTGAAAATCTTTAACCAATAAATGGGCAATAGGCAAAACGTCGGTTGAATTATCAATAATATCATTTTTAGGAAAATCTGCTACCAAATTTAAACCTCGACGAGCCATTTCTTCTCTGCCTTTGATGCCATAGGTAATAATATCTGTGTTAGTAGATTTGGGATGATGCAGCTTAATAGAATCAATCGCCTTTTGTGCTAACTGAGCATTGAAGCTACCACACAAACCACGATTTGTACTAATCAAAATAATAGCTACATTTTTTACTTCTTTTTCTTCTCTAAAAAATGGATGTTCAGTGGTGTCTATCCTTTTCATCAAACGCATAATCATACTCCAGGTCAAATCAGCATAGCTACGAGTAGATAAAACTCTGGCAATAGCTTTGCGCATTTTAGCAGCCGAAACTAGCTCCATAGCCTTGGTAATCTTGTTAGTGCTAGTAACTGACTTTATTCTTCTTTTTATATCTCCTGTACCTTGGGGCATATTTATTCTTGCTTAGTAAATGTACTTACTAATTCTTCAATAATAATAATTAATTTTTTTTCTAAATCTTCAGTCATAACACCTTCAGTTTCGATATGTTTGATAATATCTTGACCTTCGGCTTCTAATTTGATAAATAATTGTTCTTCAAATTTAGAAATGTCAATAACTGGAATATTGTCAGTATAGCCGTTGCTAACTGCATAAATTATAGCCACTTGTTTACTTTGAGCTAAAGGCACAAATTGTGCTTGCTTTAAAACTTCTGTAATACGAGCGCCACGATTTAGCTGTTGTTTAGTGGACTCATCTAAATCCGATCCAAATTGAGCAAAGGCCTCTAGCTCACGATATTGAGCTAAATCTAATTTTAATTTACCAGCTACTTTTTTCATTGCCTTTATTTGAGCAGCCGAACCAACACGAGAAACTGATAAACCAGCATTCAAAGCTGGGCGAACACCTTTATAAAATAAGTCTGTTTCCAAGAAAATCTGACCGTCAGTAATAGAAATAACATTAGTTGGAATATAAGCAGAGATATCTCCAGCTTGAGTTTCAATAATTGGTAATGAAGTCAATGAACCACCGCCTTTTTCATCACTCATCTTGGCAGAACGTTCTAATAAACGAGAATGTAAATAAAAGACATCACCTGGATAAGCTTCACGTCCTGGTGGACGACGTAATAACAAAGAAATTTGTCTATAAGCTACTGCATGTTTGGATAAATCATCATAAATAACTAAAACATCTTTTCCTTGCTCCATGAAATATTCACCCATAGATGTACCAGCGTAAGGTGCAATATATGATAAAGCTGCAGATTGAGAAACACCGGCCATAACTACAGTTGTATAATCCATAGCTCCAGTTTCTTCTAGCTTAGCTACAATCTTGGCGATCTTAGATTCTTTTTGACCAATAGCCACATAAATACAAATAACGTCTTTGCCTGCTTGATTGATAATAGTATCAATAGCCAAAGCAGTTTTACCAGTTTGACGATCACCGATGATCAACTCACGTTGTCCTTTACCGATCGGAATAATAGAATCAATCACTTTGATACCAGTCTGCAATGGCTGATGAACTGATTGACGAGTAATGACACCAGGAGCAATTTTTTCTACTGGATAAAATTCTTTAGTTTTAATTTCGCCTTTACCATCAATGGGCTCACCTAAAGCATTTACTACCCGACCGATAACCGCTTCACCAACTGGAACCTCCAAAACTCTTTTGGTACGACGAACCTTATCGCCTTCTTTCAAGGCATGATATTCACCCAAGATAACGGCACCAACAGAAAACTCTTCTAAATTTAAAGCCATGCCATAAACTTTTTCTCCGGAACTTGTTTCTAATTCCAACATCTCTGAAGCCAAGCAATCATTAAGACCAGAAATCTTGGCAATACCATCACCTATTTCAATGATTTCACCAATGGTCTCTTCTTTGACATCTGCCTGCCAATCTTCTAGCTGTTGCTGTAAATTTTTTATTAAATATTCGTAAGACATCTTTGTAATATTAATATTAATTTGCTAATTGTTTTACTAATTGATTCACTTTATTTTTTATTGAGACGTCAATCATTTTATCATCATAACGTAACAATAATCCGCCAATGATTTCTTTATCTAATTGGTTATCTAAAATAACATCTTTATCTAATCTGTCTTTCATGATGCTAGATAATTTTTTTAATAAATTATCAGTGAGTTCCTGACTAGAAATGACAGTAACCCCCACTGTGTCTGTAGCCTGATTTTGCAAAGCTCGTAAAGCTATCATAACCTTTGGCAATAACGACATCAATTTATGCTCTTGCAAATAAGTAATGAAATTATCAACAACTTTTTTAGTCTGTTCTTTATTTTTTTCAGCTAAGCTCAGAAATACGGCTTTAGCCAAAATTGTAGCTTGTTCAGTTGCTTTCATTATTTTAATTCCTTCAAGGTTTTATCAATATATTTTTGATCAATATCCTTACTCAAACCTTCAGATAAAACTTTTTGAAGAGCCTTGGTTAATAATTTAGAAATATCTGCTTTAGCGCTATTCACTAAATTAGCTTTTTCTGAGGCGATTTGTTCTTTGGCTTTCTTGATAACTTCTTCCACTTCTTGTTTGGTTTTGTCCAAACTAATTTGTCTATTATCTTCAGATTGTTTTTTGGCTTGCTCCAAGATAGCAATCGCTTCAGATTTAGCAGCTTGTAATTGAGCCTTTACTTCGGATTCTGTTTTGCTTAATTTATCGGCTGCTGATTGAGCATCTTCTAGACCTTTGCTGATTTCAGCATTTCTGGATTCCATAGTCTTCGTCAATGGTTTAATAGCAAATTTCCACAAAACTAATAGCACAATAACAAAATTTATTAGCTGAGCTAACATCAATTTCCAATCGACTCCAAATAATTCTAAAATTTCCATTTTTAATTTATTTAATTACTCTGTCCTGGTTCAAATAAATTTGAACCAGTGAGAATAATCAAAGCTTATTTGATACTAAAGGCAATGATCAAAGAGTAAATAGCAATAGCTTCAGCAAAAGCAGAAACTAAAAGCATAGACACCATGATCTTACCAGCTGACTCGGGATTGCGTCCAATTGATTCCATGGCTTTGGCACCGATCTTTCCGATGGCTAAAGCTGGAGCAAAACCACCGACAGCTATAGCAATAGCTTTAGCAAGTAATGTTAAATCCATATTCTTTGCTTTCTTACAAAATAATTTGATTAGACTTTTATTATTTGTTTAACGTCGTCAAATTATTTTAATTAATAATTATTGATTAAATACTGGAAAATATTCAATCAGCAATTATTAATTTCTAATTTTAATGTTCATGTGAAGTAGAGGCAATTGTAAAATAAACTAAAGTTAACACAGCAAAAATTAAAGCTTGAACTATACCAACTATTAATTCTAAAAACATAAATGGTAACGGTACGCCATAAGCCATAATGGCTGAAATAGAAGCAAGTAAAACTTCACCAGCAAAGACATTGCCAAATAAACGAAAAGATAATGAAGCAATTTTAGCTATCTCAGCGACGATCTCAATTAAACCAACAAAAAAATGAATTGGGTTGACCAAAATAATAGTTGGCTCTTTGATAACTTTCTTAGGAATTTCTAATAAGGCCTTGATGTTAATGAATTTATTGAAATAATTCCAACCACCAACTACCATCACGCCAAAAATATTAGCAGCAATCACAGAAAATAATCCCAAGGCTAAGGTGGTATTTAAATCAGCTGTCCCGCCACGGAAAATATGATGACCATTAAAACTAATAGAGCCAATACCTGGCACCAAACCTAGCCAATTATTTACTAGTACAAAAACAAAAATACCAAAAATAATCGGAAAAGCGTGTTTACTTTTTTTCCTATCATTTGTCACCATGTCCATCATGTCCAAAGCACCTTCTACCACCATCTCTATAATGCTCTGGAAAACTGAAGGAATTTTTTTGGTTTTTTTTCTAATAACTAAAGAAAGTATGATAATTAAAAACACTGCTACCCAGGAGGTAATCAGTGAATTGGTTACAGGAAAATTGCCGATATGAGTAATCGGTTCAGCATATAAAGTATGCTCTTCAGCATGAGCTTCTTCAACGTGTTCTTCTAATGCTTGGTGTTGTTGATTCACTTCCACATCATGATTGTCTTCTGTGGTCATTTACTTAGTCTTTCCTTCCAGCTTATCATCATCCGTATTACTAGATGATCTTTCTGTCTGTTTATTATCTTTTTTATTAATTACTTTTAAATGTTTTGCACCAACCAAACCGATACCAACACAAGAAATAATAAAGGCCAAGGCAGTCAAAGAAAGAAAATACAGGCTTCCGGTGTCTTGTTTTTGGTCAAGCCAACGTCCTAAGTACAAAGCGGCAATAACTGGAAAAGCAATCCAGCCGGTCATTTCCGCGAAAGCTGTCAATGCTAATTTATTATACTCGTTGTTTAATTTATTTTTCATGATATTCATGCTCAGATATCTGACTGATTTCTGCTAGCTCATCTGAATAAGCACCAACAACACTATCAACTTCACGCATCATAACTACGTAAATTACTATCAAAGCTAAAATAATATCTGATAAAATCAAAGTAGCTGGCAACCAAGTATGTTTTTGAGATAAGGCTTTAAGCCAAGGGATTTCATACAAATAGACACTAGCCACCACAAAAATAGCAATGATCAAAACAATGCGGAAAATAAAAAAACTAGGATGTGTAATCTGTTTTTGTGGCATAATTCAGTCTCTCAAACAACAAAGTGCGACATCAGTATATACCAAAAACAACTCCTAGTCAAGATATTTTTTGTAAATTTTACGCTTTTATGACTTAATTTGACCCTACTCTATCTTAGGTTTACTTAAATCCTCTAATTCCACATCTCCGCCCTGGCCACTAATCTTCAAAATATCCTTATCAATCTTCTTAAATTCTTTATTACTGAAGTTATAAGCATTAATAGTGGTGCCTAAATGATTGCCCAATTTTTGATGATATTCAGCATAAGCAGCAATATGTTTTTGTAATTTAGCTACATTAGCCCTTATTTCTTTAGCTGACTCTTCAATTTGTAAGGCTCGCAGACCCTGTAAAACAGTTTGTAAATAAGCAGCAAAAGTAGTTGGTGAAACAATAATGACTTTACGCTCATTAAAAGCGTAATCAATCAAACTACGAGTATTCACCTTAACGGCACCCACTTCGTTAATCAATAAATCATAATAAATACCTTCGGCTGGAATAAACATAAAGGCAAATTCCAAAGTATCCTCATTAGGACGAATATATTTTGCTGTTTCGTCAATCCTCTTCTTCAAGTCATTCTTAAATTCTTTTTCTAAATTCTTTTTCTTCTCTTCGTTGGTTTCATTAATAATACGACGATAGTTTTCTAAAGAAAACTTAGCATCAACTGGCAATAATTTGTCTTTTATTTTTACTATAGCATCAACAGCCTCGCCATTTTTGAAACGGTATTGCATCTTATAGCTTTGTGGTGGCAAGATATTGGCTAAAATCATTTCTAAACTTGCTTCACCAAGTGACCCTCTATTTTTTGAATTAGTCAAAACTTTTTCTAAATTTTGTAGCTGGTCAGTAAAACTAACAACTTGTTTATTTGTTTCTTCTAATTTCAATAATTTCTCACTAACCTCTTTGGAAAGACGAGAAGTTTCCATAAACTGATCTTGCAGCATCTTAGAAGAATGTCTGGTCGAGTCATCAAATTTTTGACTTAATTGTGAATTTAAATCATTTATTTGTTGTTGTAGCATCAGGGCTGTTTTATCTTCTTTATCATCAACCTTATCACCTGAGGGCTGATTTTTCATTAATAAAAACACCACCGTTGCAAAACCGACTACAAAAACTATTAATAAGGCAATGTCCATATTATTTTAAATTAAACAATTTTTTAGCATTTACTCCTGTGATTTTTATCACTTCTTCAACAGACATATTTTTAATGGCAGCAATTTTAACAGCTACTTCTCTGACATAAATTGGCTCATTGCGTTTACCTCTGTAAGGCACCGGCGTCAAATAAGGCGCGTCTGTTTCAATCAGTATCTTATCTAATGGCATTATATTTATAATTTCCTCCAATACGCCTGTTTTGTCAAATGTAACAATCCCGGTAAAGCCTAAATACAAGCCTAAGTCTAATATTAATTTTGCTTGCTCCAAAGATCCCCCAAAGCAATGAACAACTGCTTTTTTTACCTCCTGCTTTTTTAATATATCATAAATATCTTGATAAACATCTAGTTTGTTTTCTTTATCATTGCGACCATGAATAATCAAAGCTAAATTATTCTTCTTGGCTAATTCTATGTGTTGTAAAAAAATTTCTTTTTGTTTTACTTGAATGTCTTGATTGTGAAAATAATCTAATCCAGTTTCGCCAATAGCTGCTATTTTGCCTGGATTATTATCTATCAGATTTTTATAGTCAGCTATTTTAAATTCTTCATCCATGACATGAATGGGATGCAAGCCAATGCTGGCATAAAAATTATTATTCTCTTGAGCTAATTGAACAGCTTTTTGACTGGTGTCAAAAGCAGCCCCGACATTGATCAGGGCCATCTTTTCACTTTGACAACGATCAATCACTTCTTGAAGATCATCATCATAAGCTTGAAAATTAAGATGAGTATGTGAATCTATTAACATGTTAAATTATTTCCTGCACACTTTTGATAGCTACTGGAATCAATGGCTTTACTATTACGGCAATACTCAAGGCAATACTTGCTAATTGTGAGTCTGCTATAGCTTGACCAATAGCGTCAGAAAAAGCAAACAAGGAGAGTAAATATACCAAAGCTGCTATTCCTAATATTCCACCAATTACCCCGATAAATGACCCGGCCAACTTATTAGCTAAGCCTATAAAAGGAATAACGTTAAAAACTTTATTGACAATCCAGACCAAGATGCTGAAGATAACATTAATTGCTATAAAGATTAAAATGAAGCTGATAATATTTGCTAAAGATTGATTTTCGACGTTTAATAATTGCATTAACCATTCCCCAACTTGAGTCATAAAATGACTTCCAGCCCAAATACCAACAATGATTCCTAAGAATCCGCCAATTGCTCCAGCTAAGCCAGCTCGAAAGCCTTTCCAGAAAGAAAATATTAAGATGACAATAATAACAATGTCTAACCAATTCATATTTTTAATTTAATAATACATCATCGAATGACTTAGTGTCCTCAATGCGCTTGATACTACAACCGCTAATAGTCATAGTTGTTAATAACAAGCATAAAACGAAAATTATTGTTTTTGAAAATTTCATATTTAATTTAATCTTTCAAATAATGGTGTGTTTGGTTTTTGAATTTTATCAGCTGTCAAAATATCTAAAATCTGCTGAGATTTTTTTGGCATAAAAGCTTGTAAGGCTAATGCTACACTATATAAATCTTGGTTTAATTTTATTAAAGTACCTTTTAATAGCTCTTTATCTTTTTCATTTTCTGATTTAGCCAAGGCCCAAGGCTTTGTTTCGTCAACTAAAGCGTTTGAACTTTGAATGACTCTCCAAATTTCTAATAAAGCTTCTCTAAATTTTAGATGTTCTAAGTTTTTATTAACTACTTCTGCTAATTTATTATCTGAGGATTTTACAGTAGCCTTACCATCTAAATAATCTTCCGTCATTTTAGTAACTCGATTTACTAGATTACCCAAACCATTTACTAAATCAGCATTATACTTAACGGCGAACTCCTCTACTTTGATATCTGATTCTGAACCAAAAGAAAATTGAGAAAGAATTAAATATTTAGTAACTTCAGCACCATATTTATCAACTAATTCATCTGGATGAATGACATTGCCTAAAGTCTTGGACATTTTTTTGCCATCGATAGTAAAAAAGCCATGGATGTTTAATTGCTTTGGCAATTCGACACCTAGAGCTAGCAATATAGCTGGCCAATAAACAGCGTGGAACTTCAAAATATCCAGAGCCATCACCTGGTTATCAGCTGGCCAATATTTTTTAAATGCTGCACCATCCGGATAATCTAAAGCAGTAATGTAATTTGATAAAGCATCTACCCAAACATAAGCTTTTTGATTCTCATCCCAAGGTAAATCAATCCCCCAAGAAACAGCTTTAGCTGAACGAGAAATAGAAAAATCTGGTAAATCCTGTTTTTCCATTAAGCCTAGTACTTCATTCTTTCGAGACTCAGGATAAATAACCAACTCTCCACTTTTTATTTTTTCAATAATAGTTGGTAGAAAATCTTGCAGTTTAAAAAACCAATTTTTCTCTGTCACTTGCTCGGGTGCTTTATTGTGATCTGGACACAAACCATTATCTAATTCATTTTCAGTAATAAATTTTTCACAACCAACACAATATAAGCCTTTGTAGTCCGCCTCGTATACAACATCGTTGCCTTGAGGTGTTTTGGCAATTTTTAATTTATTTAAAATTTCAGTAACAATTTGTTTGTGCTTGTCATCAGTAGTGCGAATAAATTGATCATGTTCAATTTCTAGTTTTGCCC
>CAZXZY010000010.1:0-7022 GCA_964645825.1 uncultured Gammaproteobacteria bacterium | reverse complement strand
TGCTTGTCATCAGTAGTGCGAATAAATTGATCATGTTCAATTTCTAGTTTTGCCCAAGCATCTTGAAATTGCTGACTGACTTGGTCAGTAAAAATCTGCGGATCAACACCAGCTTTGACGGCTGATTCTGCGATCTTAGCTCCATGTTCATCGGTGCCAGTCAAAAAATAAACATCATCTCCTTTTTGTCTATAAAAACGAGCTAACACATCAGCAACAATGGTAGTATAAGCATGACCAATGTGTGGCTGATCATTTACATAATATATTGGAGTTGTAATATAATATTTTTTCTTTTCAGTCATAAATTATTCAGACAAATATTCAGGCGTTTTATCTTTTTCATCAGAAAATTTAAGCTCAACAATGCCTTTTAACGATGGATCATTACGACCTTCTAAAATTACTCGTTCTTGACCAAAAGAATCAATAAAAGATGATTGACCTCTGAACTCCCAAGTTGGTATTTCTGTATCTTTTAAACCTTGTTCTTCGCGAACTCTTGTCTCCTCCAAATGAATTAAAGTGTCAATTTGTTCTGCTAGTTCTACTAAAGTTTGCTCTGACCACATAAATATAGCCGCCTCACCTGTTTTTTGTCGCAATTCAACTAGGGCCGCCTGATCAGGATTATTTATATAAACAATTTTTTTACCAGCTACATGGTGTTCTAATTCTTGAAATATAGTCGGATTAATAGCGCCCTCGCCATGGTTACGCAAGCGTCCAGAATTATCTGTTTGCGCTCTTTCATAAATGTTAGCCAGAGAATTTAAAGCATCACGAAGTGTTTCCTGGCGAGAAAACTCTGGCGATGAATTATCCATTGACACAACTTTTGGCCTTGGATCATTAGCTAATTTTAATCCATGCTCTTCTAGTAATTGATTAATATCTATCTCATCTTTTTCTACTTGAGCTTCAGCATTACTTTCTTGTTGTTCAAAATTACTCATAGATTATTTTTTCTTATTTACAATCACGATAAATTCCCCTTTAACTTTTGTCTTGTCACTATTCAAAATTGCTAAAATCTCTTGAGCCGTTCCACGATAAATAGTTTCAAATTGCTTGGTCAATTCACGACCAACTATCAGCTGTTTTGGACAATCTCCTAGCTGATCTAAGGCTTTTTCAATGCGATGAACTGATTCCAAAAATATAACTGGAATTTTAGAATCTTTAATTTCTGCCACTAAAGTTTGGCGGCCTTTTTTATGTGGTAAGAAGCCTAGAAATAAAAATTTATCCAAAGCGATACCAGCTACTGAAATAATAGCAGCCAAACTAGAAGGTCCAGGAATCGGAACAATCTCTGTCTCAGGAAATTCTTCCAAAACCTTAGCGATCAATTGCCCGCCCGGATCAGATAAGCCTGGGGTGCCGGCATCAGTTATTAAAGCTAAATCTTTATCTTCACTTAATAACTTTTTTATTTTATTCCAATCTGTTCCTTTGCTGTGTTGATGCCAAACGGCCAATGGAGTTTTAATCTCAAGATGATCAAGTAATTTTCTACTGACTCTCTTGTCTTCAGCCAAAACAGCATCAACTTCAGCCAAAATTCTTTTGGCTCGAATTGTGATGTCTTCTAAATTTCCTATCGGAGTGGCAATAAAATAAAGAGTAGGCATTATTTGGCTAGTTTAGTCTCTTGTTTAGCCTTTTGTCCTAATAACTCTTCAAGGTATACAGCCAAAGCGGTAGCTACTGGCACAGCTAAAACCGCACCGATTACTCCACCAACGCGAGCGCCAATTAAGATACTTAAAATAACAATAATCGGATTAAGACCTACGCTCTTGCCCATAACCTTTGGTACAATCAGATGATTTTCTGCTTGCTGAATAGCGAAATATAAACAAACTACTGCCAAGGCGTGCCAAGGACTTTGAGCAAAAGCAAAAAATGTAGCTGGCACGGCGGACATTAGAGGCCCTAAATAAGGAATGATTTCAAACAAACCAGCAACAAGTGCCAAGATCAATGCGTATTTAATACCTATAATACTCAAGCCAATATAAACTAAGGTAAAGACAATGAGTGATAATATCAACTGACCACGTAACCAATAGCCCATACGATGTTGGATTTTGTTGATTAACTGTGTCACATACGGCTGATGCTTCAATGGCGTCATGCTGCGAATAAATCGCTTCATGCCCTCTTCTTCAACTACCAGATAAAAGGTAATGACTAAAATAATAAAGAAAGAAATAACACCACCAAATAAAGAAACAACGAAACTAAAAATACCATTAGTGGCCTTGGATAAGCCATTTGTAATGAAAGCTAAGCCGGTGGCTTGCTGTCCTTCTTCGGCGGCAAAACTTAATTGCTTCAGGCTATTAAATCCTTCCTCTATCTTTTGATAAAACTGAGCAGTATTAGCATCACGAGAGATTTCTTTGATCTGCTCAACAACTGGACCAGAAATCAGAAATATAGTGCCCGCTACTAAAGATAAGAATAAAACATAAACTCCTAAGATGCTCAAAGCACGAGGAAATTTTCTGGCTTGCAACCAATCTACCATTGGATCAAAAGCAGCTGATAAAATGATGGCCACAAATAATAGTGCCAATACATCTTTGATTAGGAATAAAAATCCCAAGACCAATAAGATGACAATCAGTCTAATAATAGTACCTGTAGAGATTGATACATTGTTAAAATGAGACATAATCTATTGTTTATTTTTTTAGAATTTGTAAAAATTTATTTTTATTACTGAATGGACCAATGATGGCCAAGTTACTTTCCGGCCAAGAAATGATTTGTTTAGCTAAATCATTTATTTGCTTTAAAGTAATCTTATCTAAATCTTTTAGCACTTGCTCTAAATCTTTGATTTTCTTACCTAATAACTCTTGTCCAGAAATAAAATTTAGATGCGTGTTAATATCTTCCAAGCGTAAAATTAATCGGCCGCGCATATTATCTTTGGCATGTTTTAATTCTGCAGCCGTGATACCATCATCTTTTACTTTGTTTAATTCATCTTTGATTGCTTGCAAAGCTTCGTAAATTTTTTCTTTGTTTAAACCAGCAGAAATTGCGAAGCTAGAAATATCTTCATAACCAGTTGCTGATGCTCTGATAAAATAACAGAGTCCGCGTCTTTCTCTAATTTGTAAAAATAATCTTGAACTCATATTGCCACCCAAAATATTGGACAATACCTGGCTAACTAAAAATTTGGGATCATTTTTGGCTACACTACGAAAACCCAAAGTTAATTGGACTTGCTCTAAGTCATTACGAGACAAAATAGTCACTCGCGGCGCAACTTGTTTGGTCATTTTAGTTTGACTATTTTTGACCCTAGCTTTTTTCTTGATAACAGGAAAAAACTTACCTATCAATTTTAAAACTTGTGCTTCTTTGAAGTTTCCAGCTACAGCGATCACAGAATTTCCAGCGTAATAATATTTTTGATAATAATTATATAAACTATTTCTTGTTATATTACGAATATTTTCGCGTGGACCAGCTATAAGCCTGCCTAAATTTGTGCCTTGATATAATAAATTTTCAAAAACATCTTCGATATACATCAATGGATTATCTTCATACATATTTATCTCTTCGATGATCACTCCTCGTTCACGATCAACTTCAGCTTTATCAAACTTAGAATTGTGCAGCATATCAGAAAGCATTTCAACAGCCAACGGAAAATGACTACTATCTGCTTTTATATAATACCCCGTATGATCTTTACCGGTAAAAGCATTGTATTCGGCACCAATACCATCTAATTCACGAGAAATTGTAGCAGTATCTGGACGTTTATCAGTGCCTTTGAACATTAAATGCTCAACAAAATGAGAAGCACCATTATTTTTGTCATTTTCCTGACGGCTTCCTACTTTATATAAAACTTCAAAAGTAATGGCTTTTGTTTCTTTTTGTGGTAGTAAAATTATGACACTACCGTCTTTTCTTACAATTCGTTTATGCATTTAGTTTAATTTTTCTTTAAAATAATTTGGTAAATCAGCGATAGCTATGCGCTCTTGCTCCATGGTGTCGCGATCACGAACAGTTACTTGATTATCTTCTAAACTTTCAAAATCAACAGTCAGACAGTAAGGTGTACCTATTTCATCTTGACGACGATAGCGCTTACCAACTGAACCAGTTTCGTCATATTGAATGCGATAATTTTTGACTAAGTTATCATAAATTTCTTTAGCCAAATTTGCTAAGGGCTCTTTTTTGGATAAAGGTAAAATGGCTATCTTAATCGGTGCTAATCTATGATGCAGTTTTAAAACAACTTCTTTTTCTTTGTTGCTATCTGTAGTTGTGCTACGACCACCTTCAATTTCAGTATAAGCATCCATCAAGAAAGCCAAAAAGGCTCTATCAGCACCGATAGAAGTTTCGATCACTGTCGGAATATAATCATTGTTATCATCATCTTTGACGGTCATTTTTTGTCCGGAAAATTCTTGGTGACGAGAAAGATCCCAAATTCCTCGATGATGAACACCTTCTAACTCTTTAAAATTATTTTCTCCTGAGAAAGCAAAATTATATTCTATATCAATAGCCGCTTTGGCATAATGAGCTAATTCATCTTTGGCGTGTTCTCTAAACTTAAGATTTTTACTATCCATACCCAAAGATTCATACCAAGATTTTCTTAATTCTTGCCAATTGGAAAATATATCTTCAGCTTGATCTTCATGAACAAAGTATTGCATTTCCATTTGTTCAAATTCACGCATCCGGAAAATAAAGTTACCCGGAGTAATTTCGTTTCTAAAAGCTTTACCAATTTGAGCAATACCAAAAGGCATTTTCAAGCGCATGCTTTCTTTGACATTCAAAAAATTAACATAAATACCTTGCGCTGTTTCTGGACGCAGATAAATTTGATTTGCTTCTTCTTCTAAAGGCCCAATAAAAGTCTTAAACATTAAATTGAACTGACGAATATCTGTCAGCTCTCCGCCACACTCCGGACACTTTACGTCTTTCAAATCAGTCTTTGATCCTTCTCTAAAATCTGGCTCAATCCCTAAATCTTCTAGTAAATGATCAGCTCGAAAACGAGTTTTACATTTTTTACAGTCAACTAAAGGATCATTAAAACCTTGGATATGTCCAGAAGCTTCCCAAATTTTGGGATGCATCAAAATACCAGAATCCAAACCAACCACATCACGACGAGCTAGCATGAAATCTGACCAAGCTTTTTTAATATTATTTTTAAGCTCTACGCCCAAAGGACCGTAATCATAAATAGAGCTTAATCCACCATAAATATCTGAGGAAGGAAAGACAAAACCACGAGCTTTGGCTAGTTTCACCACTTTATCAAACTTACGTTCATTTTCCATCATAAAAAGCACTAAAATCTAATAATAAGTACTGAAATTATAACTAATATCGCTATTTTTAGCAATGTTGTACTAATGATTAATAAATTAACTAAAACAAAAACCCCGCTTCTTAAAAAAGATACGGGGTTACGCTTTCAAGCATGATTTGAGTTTGGCATGACCGAGATCATGCCGTTAGTCAACAGCCTTTGTTGATTTCACAGGCGGCACGAACATTCATCACAGCGATGCTGATGTAAGATTCGAGTAAAAGTTGTCGTTCGGAGAGAACACAATTTGTCAGGTAGTATGATTCATTGCTTGTCGCC
Source organism: uncultured Gammaproteobacteria bacterium (assembly GCA_964645825.1). Lineage (GTDB taxonomy): Bacteria > Patescibacteriota > Patescibacteriia > UBA1558 > GWA2-36-10 > JABIAL01. The sequence continues at coordinate 1,360 of CAZXZY010000010.1, read as the reverse complement.
ACCCAGTCACGTACGGGAGCGTCATTCAAAATCATTGCACCTTGATTTGGGATGATCATCACCCACAATTCGGCACTCACGTCGTTCATCTGTGTTTTGGTGTCATGGGTTCCATTTGAGTTTGAATCGACCAGTTGCGTTTCTATACATTCGGTACTCTTTGCGCCGCTTGCGCTGAAACGACTTTCTTTTGCTATCAGATCGTTCAACTCGACCATCATCATGTCGCTGGCGATACGGATATAATCACTCTGGACATCATTTGCCACATCTATCACCAGTAGAGGGCCTGCGTATGAATCCTGAGTGTTAATGTCATTCGCCATCACTTGTGTAAAACTCGCGTCTTCCGAAGTTGGGCCTTCACGAGCAACCACATTCTCACAGCCTATTACTACTGCAATCATCAGTAACAATAGGGTTGCGATGAATAACTTCAATCGTTTCATAATAAAACCTTTCTGTGTAAATTAATATAACTGGACAAAAGGCTATAAACGTTACTTTGAAAAACTCAAAGCATATATATCAAGGTACTAATCTAATGTTTATACCACCTCAAAATAAAATGGTCAAGACTATTTATGTGTATTTCTTAGCTTTTTCTATTCTGATTTCTCCTCCTTTATCATAAATTACCATATCACGTCGACCAATCTTACCTTTGAGTAAAAATTTAGCCAAAGAATTATCTACCTGCTCTTGAATCACTCGACGTAAAGGACGAGCACCAAACACTGGATCAAATCCCATCTTGGCCAGCTCTGCTTGTGCTTCATCAGTAGCAGTAAAGAAAATACCTTTTGTTTTGAGACGTTTTTGCACTTTCTTGAGCATCAGACCAGCTATCTGGAATATTTCTGTTTCAGTCAAAGGTCTGAAAACAACCGTGCCGTCAAAACGATTTAAAAATTCTGGACGAAAAACATCGCCAAGTTTATTTTTGATCAAATCATCTTTAAATTCATCAATAGAATGATTTTCGCTAATTTGTTTTTGAATATAAGCAGTGCCAGCATTTGAAGTAGCTACAATAATCAAATTGGTAAAATCTACTCTTTTGCCAAAAGCATCAGTTAAGCGACCATCCTCCATTACTTGCAAGAAAACATTCAAAATATCTGGATGTGCCTTTTCAATTTCATCCAAAAGTAATAAAGCAAATGGCTGATGACGAACAGCTTCCGTCAATAATCCTGGTTGTCCAGAAGCTACTGAGCCAATCAAACGGTCAAGGCTGCTTTTGTTTTGATACTCTGACATGTCCAAACGAATCATAGTGTCTTCAGCACCAAAATATTTTTCGGCTACAGTTTTGGCAAGTTCAGTTTTACCAACACCGGTTGGCCCTAAAAATAAT
>CAZXZY010000009.1:0-25082 GCA_964645825.1 uncultured Gammaproteobacteria bacterium | reverse complement strand
ACTGTAAATATTATACGTACAGTCATTTATTGCATACAAAATTATTGCTTGATCATTGTAATAAGGAAGCCAATTCGGAGTTCCGCTCTGAGCCAAAACTAAACTTTTCTTACCCAAAAATGAAGCCACGTGAGTTATACCGGTATCTACGCCAATAAATAGCTTACTTTTTTTAATTACACCACACAAGTCTACAACACTCAGATTGATACCTAAAACTACATTTTTAAATTCACTTTCAAAACCACTTAAAAAATCTCTATCGCTTGTTGAGCCAGTCAAAAGTATTTTCATTTCTCCATCAATGCTAATAATGCTATTTACTAACAAGCGTAAACATTGATTATCTAAACTTCTTCCTTTAGTAGCGGCTCTAGCATGAATGACGACATAATTATTTTTTTCTAGTTTTAATTGCTCTAAAATATTACTTTCATCAGCATGCTCCAAAATAGGATTTTCTTTTTTTATTTCAAAATCTAAAATTTTTAAAATTGACTTTAAAAATTCTGGATAATTTATTTGCTTATTATATTTATATAATTTATTATAAATCAATTTATTAATACCTTGACCGTCATCAGATCCAGCTAATAAGCTCTTAAAATGCATAGCTGTTAATTTGGCTATTATTTTGATACCTAATGGTAATCTTCCTGGTGTAGGTACGGTGATAATCAAGTTTTTATAAAAAGAAAACTTAAATAAACTAAAAATACCAAGCCATCCGTGAATATTTTTTCTATTAGCTAAAATTAAATTGATATACGAATACTTTTTTAAAAACTGTGAAAGAAAAACTTTATTTTTTGGAACTACAATGTACAGTTTAATAGAGTCATCATTTAAATAAACATTTTCTAAAAAAAATATTGTCATCAAAAAATCACCAATTGAACCATTTTGAAAATATATTAAATTTTTATATTTTTTACTCATTATTTTACTTCTTCTAGTATTTTTATTAATTGCTGAACTAATTTTTGTGGCAATACTTTTCGTTTAAACACTTCATGACCATCGGCTGCTATGCTATTAAGTAGATCAATGTCTAAAAATGCTTCCCTGATCTTCTTAGCCAAATCTGAAGCATCGGCTGCCCGACAAAAAATCACGCCTGCCCGAGCATCAAATAATTCTTTCATTGCTGGCGTCTCAGCAGTAATTATCGGCTTGGCACAAGCTAAATATTCATATACTTTATTTGGTATAACTCTTTGGGTCTTATTAGTATCGCCAAAAATACCCAAACATAAATCACTATCAGCTATTAACTGTGGTAATTCCTGTAAGCTTACTGGATCGATAAAAGATATATTGTTCTGTAAATCGAGTTGATTCACCAAGTCTTTAATCATTTTAAATTCTTGCCCTTGACCAATTATTCTAAAACAATAATTATCATCTCTCAAAATATCCGCTGCTTTTATAATATATTTAATCCCCTGCAGCGGTATAAAATTTCCATGAAAATGAATAATTTTTTTATTACTATGTTTTATTTTAATCAATGGCTTGAATATTTGATCATTTGCACCAACAAAAATTCTTCTACATTTATCAGTCTTTACTTTAAAAGTTTTTACAAAATAATCTACGTGTTGTTGGGTGTCCAATAAAATAATATTTGCTAATTTTATTGATATCCAATCCAATAGCCAATAACGCATAGCCATTAAGCTTTTTGATTTATGTGTTTTTCTATCAAAAATCATGGAATCATAAAAAGACAAAAAAGCGTCAAAGATTATTTTCTTATTAGAGATAAGCTTGGCCAGCCAAACGACAGATTGCCCAGGAAAACCGACGATTAATATATCGTATTTTTTTCTTATCTTCCAATGTTTAATAAAAAGATCAAAGTATTTTTTCAAACCTTTTTTAGAACTCTGACATTCAATAACCTTAATTCCATTTTGCGTTAGGCCATTTATAAAAATATTGTTGCGAGTATAATCTTTTTTATAAATACCAAAATAGCAAACTATCATAACTGAATTTGTGTTAATATCTTATTTATCAATTCATCAAGGCTATGTTCTTTTTTTACAATTTCACTAAGTTCTCTTCTTAATTTATCATTATCTTTTTGTAATAGATCAAAAATTTTGTCCTTAACGCTATCCACATCATCAAAAAATAATTCCTCAGGTAATATTGCTTCAGCAGAATCATTAGAGGTCATAACTAGCGTTCCGCAACTCATAGCCTCTAAAATAGCCTTGTCCAGACTTCCGGTTTCCGAAAAATTTAAAAAAATATCCGCCTTTTGATAAATTGTCGGCATTTGATAATTCGGCACCGCTCCCAAAAATCTAATATTGGCCTGTAGGTTTAATTCATCTATTTTATTTTTGAGTTGTTTTAAATACTCATCATCTTTTTCAGTAACAGGATCACCAACTATGCTAAATATAATTTGTTTGGCTACTTCTTTTTTTAATTCTTTAACTAAATCAATCATCAAATGAAGATTTTTTATTTTTGAAATACGTCCAACCGATATGAATTCTAATTCTTCATGATTTGTTCTATCTTTAAAAAAGAAAAGGTTATTATCAATGCCATGATGTAAAATTTGTAATTTTTTGCTTTTCAATCTGAAACTTTCTTTTGTACCTGTAAAAATAATACCAGTAAATTTCTCAGCCAATTTTAATTTGAAAGAAACATTTTTGTGCATATACCATAACCCAATTTTTTTTCTCAACAATTTCCATGGCAGACCACCTAATATTATATATTCTACGTTCATGTGTACAAAAACAAAATCATAGTTCCGACGCTCTTGCCAAATATATTTATAAAATCGGATTATATACTGCCAACGAGAAACATTCTTTTCTTTACCTAAAGACAAAACTCTTACATTGTCTGGCAAATCATATTCACCTTTTTCCAAACAAATCACGGTTAATTTTTCACAATGCTTAGCAAACTCTTCAAGCCAACGATGAAAAAAACCCAAAATGGAATCATTTCTATTTACTTTTTGTGTAACAATTAATAAATTCATAATAAATTTTTACTACTTTGAAATTTTCAAAATAACTTGAAAGGAAAATAAATTATAATTTAACTTACCAATACACTTGGGAATTTTTGGATGGATGATATTGTTGATACCTACCACTTTCATACCTATGCTTTCAACTGTTTTTTTCAATAAATTATGGGTAAAAAAATGAATGTGACCCTCATCCATGAAACCATCCTCGGTGTACGCAAATTTACCAAATAACATTTTAATACGATGACTCCACATCAAAAAATTTGGCGTAGTAATAATTAGTTTAGTATTATCTGACATTATAGATTTAATGTTTATCAAAAACTTTTTTGGCAAAAACAAATGTTCTATCAATTCTGAGGCAATAATAAAATCAAAATCATCGTCAAAAACTGAAAAATCATCATTTTCAACATCAAAAACAAACGCTCTATCTAATGACATACGTGCAATATCTATATGTTGAGATGAAATATCACAGCCAGTCACTATGGCACCACGATCTTTTAATATTTTACCAAACACTCCTTGACTACAGCCAATGTCTAAAATCTTCTTACCTTTAACATCTCCTAGCAAATCTAGGATTCTTTTAATTCTAGCTCTACTTGGTTTGTAGCTAGATTTTTTATTTGTATAATAATCAGATATTAATGTCATCTATGTATTCTTTAATTATTTTACACAACGCTTTTCCAATGATCAACTACTTTGTTTATTAAGTCTGATTTGTTTAAAATTTTATGTTTAAATTTATCAGAATTAACTTTAAATTTAGCTAACAAATCCTTATCTTTAATTAGTGGGCCCATTTTTTGTTGTAGTGTTTCCAAATCATTTACAGCAACAATACAGCCATTAACATCGTCTCTCACCAATTCACCAGCTACGCCAACATCGGTCATGATAACTGGCAAATCAGCCAAGACTGCTTCCGCTATCACCATGCCATATCCTTCACTATTTGAAGTCAATAAAAAACAATCTGCTATTTTATAAACACTACCTAGATCATCTAACCAGCCAATAAAATCTACTTGGCTTTGTAAATTGTATTCTGCTACTAATTTTTGTAAGTTATCTTTTTCACTGCCCTCTCCTGCTATTAATAATTGTATGTTTTTATTATTTAATTTGGCTAGAGCTTTAATTTGTAATTGTATATTTTTTACTTCCACTAATCTAGAAACTGTCAGAAAAATAAATTTATTCTGATACTTTTCTTTGAATTTTAAATTTGGCCGACTATTTTCTATCTTAACCACATCAATACCAACTGGAGCGATATAAATTTTATTTTCCGCAACTTTAAAATCAGCGATCAATCTTTGTTTTAATCTTTCACTTACCACTCTAATCAAATCCGCTCGACGTAAATTTTTCTTGGCTAAAAATTTTCTAATACCACTCAATTTTTCAAAGCCATGAATTTGAATTTCTGATTTCAAATGAAATTTTTTAGCTAAACATAGCCCCAAGACAGCTAAAAAATATGGATCCTGAATAGTAATTAAATCAAACTTTTCTTTATTTAAAATCTTTCTTAAATAATTTCTTAATCTAAAGAAAGAAACAAATTTATTTCCTCCGCCAGCAGCGACTATCGTTGTCTTGTCGGAAAGTTTTATATGCTTACTAGCCCCTGGTATAGCCACTAAATATTTAGCCACTAAATCACCGTACTGTTTGGCACGCTGACTGACTTCCGAATCTGATTCTAAAATTTTATGGTCTAAACTTAAACTGACAACTTTCATAATTATAAATTTTGTAAAACTTCAGTTACTCTATCCATTGTTTTTTTAATAGAAAAATTTTCTGCTTTTTTACTTGCTTGAGTAATTATTTTCTCTCTAAACTCTTTATTTTTTAATATTTTATTCAGAGCCTGCACAATCTGGTCTTTATTATTATAATCTACTAAAATTCCTTCTTCGTTATTAATTATAATTTCTGATAGATTACAAACATTGGTGGTGATAACTGGCACATTATAATACATGGCCTCAACTACATGAAATGAAAAACTTTCAAAACCAGTATTTAAAATAAAAACATCGGCTGCTTGTAAATACAAAAGTAAATCGCTACGATTCATCTGACCTTTCAGATCTACAATGCTCTGTAATTTTAAATCTTTAACTTGTTTAGTTAATTTATGTTTATCAGGTCCATCGCCTATAATAGCTAATTTATATTTGTCACCCTCTTTTAACAAGCCTGGCATAATGTCTAGCAACAAATCAAAACCCTTCCAAGGAACTAGCCTGCCAGCTGAAAATAAAATAACATCTTCTGATGAAATGCCTAATTTTTGTCGCGCCTCACTTCTATTTAATTTTGGAGCACTAGTATCAATGCCGTTGTAAATAGGGTGAACTTTGTCCGGATTCTTTAGCCATCTTTTAACTAGTTCAGCGAAATAAACACTTGGAGTGATAATTGTATCTACTTTATTTAAAACAAAAATTTGAATTTTTCTTAAGAACTCTACTTTGAAACCATATTTTTTATTTTGAAAATCATCTATATTCTCTTTAACACCAAAACGTTGGACAGATTGTTCCCAAGCATAATCACCAACAAATCTAACTATCATTTTTTTAGCTAATATTTTGGTAGCCATTACACTTGGTAAACCAACACTAACTGGATCTTGGGCAAAAATTATATCGTTCTTTCTTAATTTTCCAAAAACTTTAAGGAAAAAAACAAAATGTCTTATAATTTTAGGCAATTTTTTGACTAACTCAAAACTCAATATTTCAACTTCAATATTTTCTTGTGGTAGATGATCAGCTAATAAACGAGTGTAAGTAGCCGGTCCACCGATGTTATAATTATCTGTAACTATAAGTAACTTCATACTTGCTGAAAGATGATGGCTAAAATAGTTAATAAGCCATAAAATAATAAAAACTTCATAATATCCCTCCTAGTTATTTATAATTTATCAAAAACTAACTTCATTTTTTGGGCGACATGATCCCAATCATATTTTTCTTGAACTAATTTCTGCCCGTCTATCTTAATCTGGTTATATAAATCTTGATTATCTGTGTATTTTTCTACAGCTTGCGCAATAGACGCGGGATTATTTACTTTGCAAAATAAACCTGTTTTTCCATCAGTCAAAAAATCTGGAATACCGCCTACTTCTGTACCAATGATAGGCGTGCCGACTGCCATGGCTTCCAAAAAAGCATTCCCCAATCCTTCAGATAAAGATGGGCGAATGAAAATATCAGCTATCTGCAAATATTGCGGTAATTCGATATAATCAAGGTGTCCTAAAAATATTACATTTTCGACAACACCTAGATCTTCACTTAATCTTTTTAAAACTGATTCATCTGGACCACTACCAATCAATAATAATTTTACATTAACACCACTCTTGTATAATAAAAAATTAACTGCCCGAATTAAATCTTCCAAGCCATTTTTCATCACTAAACGAGAAGTAGAAATCAAAATTACCTCATCTTGGAAGCCTAATTTATTTTTTAAATCTATTTTTTGTTCATCAGATAGGCTAGATTTAAAAATAGACAAATCAACGCCATTTGGTATCAAAATAATCTCACCCTTGTTTCCCATCTTACGAGAACGTCTTGCTAAATAATTACTGATAACCTGAGTAAGTTTTGCTCGACGATAAATACGTTTATACCAAAAACTCCACCACCAAGTACGTTGGCGTAAAAATGCATCACTATCACCACTTTGTAATGTCAATAAATATGGAACGCGCGTTTTATATCTAAAGAATAAAGCAGCAGCACCAGCATAAAAAGCCATGATGCTCCAAACAAAATCAAATTTCACCACTTTATGTAATTGCAAAGCATAACGAAAAGCACGAAAAGGATAAAAATATTTATCTATTTTTTTACCAATTCCAACTCGACGAACATTGATATTGCCAATCTTTTCTTCATCAGACCAAGTAGCGTCAAATTTATTAGTAATCAAATAATATTCAAAATCAGGATTACGATCAGTAATCTCTTTGACTGCAATCTCAGCTCCACCAATAAATGGATGATAAGCTATGGAAAATATCAGTACTTTTTTCATAAGTAAACTTGCTCTTATCCCATAAATACTATAAAATTATAGCAAATTTAAGGGAAAAAATCAATCTAAATCTTTACTAATATTAGCTAAAATATGTCTAAAACAGATAAAGCAAAAAGCATAAAGGGCAAGAAAATTCTCTATTTAATTACCCAGACCAAATGGGGAGGAGCTCAGAAATATGTGCTAGAATTAGCGCAATATTTTAGTAAAAATAATGACGTACACATTGCTTTTGGTGAAACAGAAAATCAAAATCCAAAATTTTTTAGTTTGGCTAAAAAATACAATATCAAAACTATTCCTATTCATAGGCTAAAAAGAAGTGTTGACCCCAAAAAAGAACTTGGCGCGGCTCGTGAAATAAAAAGATTATTAAATAAAGAACACTATAACCTAATTCATCTCAATAGCTCCAAAGCTGGCTTAATCGGAGCACTAGCTGCCAAAACCTATAACCTTAATCCTCTAAATCTAAAAATGCGAGTCATTTATACAGCCCATGGCTTTGTTTTTAATGAACCGCTAGCTAAAATAGAAAAAATAGCTTACAAGTTTTCTGAAAGATTTTCTACTAGTATTCAACATATAATTATTACGGTTTCTCATTTCGATAAAAAAAGTGCGGTCAAAGAAAAAATTTGTTCTCCACACAAAATGTTTACCGTTCATAATGGTTTAGATTTTTCTCAATACGATTTTTTAAATCGTGAACAGGCCAGAGAAAAATTAAATTTAAGTTATGACAAAAAATACTTTGGGACAATTGGTAGCTTCTACACTACCAAGGGCTATCCTCACTTAATTGAAGCTATCAAATTATTAAAAGAAGAAAAATCTGAATTACTAACTAATCATCAATGGATTTTTATTGGTGATGGTCCTGAAGAAGAAAATATAAAGAAAAAAATAAAGGAAAGCAATGTCGAGCAATATATAAAAATAATTTCTCCGCAAGATAACGATTGGAAATACTTAAAAGCTTTTGATTATTTTATTTTGCCTTCTGTTAAAGAAGGATTGCCATATACTGTACTAGAAGCTGGTCTCGCTGGCGTACCGACTATTGCCAGTCATGTCGGTGGCATACCAGAAATCATCACTGATGAAAAGACTGGTTTACTAACTACGCCAGCTAATCCCCTGTCTTTGGCAAAAGCAATAAAAAAAATAGCTCGTGATAAAAATTTAGCTGACAAGCTAGCTGAAAGAAATAAAGAAAATATAAAACACAATTTTAATCTAGAAAAAACTCTATCTGAGACTGAAAAAGTATATTTAAAATTATATTAAAACAACTATAATACCGGCCCCGCATCGCGGGGCCGGTATTATTATCTATAAAAAATTTATTCTAAAAACTAAAAAATTGACGTAAACTATCGTGCAAGCCAATATCTAATTTAATGGCCTGCTCAGCATAATTTTGAGCCTCGTCCGTTTTACCTAATTTTAATTTAATAACAGCCAAATCAGCAAGCACGTCAGCTGATTGAGATTCACTATTTAGCTCTAATAATATTAATTCTAGCATCTCATAGTCACCTATGTTATTAAAATATTGTATTAGATTGTTCATGCTGCTGCTAAGTAAACTAAACTCTCCATCTAGTAAAATACGTGTATAATGCCTCAATGTGTATTGGTCATCAAAACGAATATACATATTGAGCAAATTCCAAAGAGACTTTTCGTTTCCTTTGAGCTCAAAGGATATTTTTAAATTTTTCTCGGCTAACTCTTTATCTTCTAACAAAGTATATGTTTTTCCTAACTGCTCGAAGACCAAATAACGGCTTTGATTTTTTTGTGATAAATCTTCTAACATGGCTATACTCAGAGACAAGATATTTTCGTCGTCAGTGAGATAATATTTCTGTGTATAAAAATATGACAGATTCAATAGTATTTTTATATCCGTAGAACGCTTGTCTTCCAGATTCTTAATAATCCAATCTAAATTGCTCGTATTACCTTTACTTACTTGCGATCTTACTAAATCACTAAAATAAATTGACATTTCTTCATTTGGCAATGCTAGATAATCATATTGTAAAGATTGATCAGCTAAAACTTCAAAATCTACATTATTGGAACTATTAAAAGCTAAGATGAAATTCTTATTTGCTTTTACTGGCACAATAATTGTAAAAAATACTAAAGACAAAATTACTATCGCAAAAACACTCGAAATGATGGGCACGCTTCTTATCTTTTTTATATAAACAACATCATTGTCTTGTCTATTTAAATGATATAATAAAGCGATAAAAAATAATAAATAGATAAGGGTATTCAAAGAATCAAAAATAAATATATTTTGAATAAGATATGCTAGCCAACCAAAAGTGAATATTTGCCAGGATAAAAAGTCTATGCGTTTTCTTTTATACAAACTATAGATATTTTTAAATACAGCTACTATAAAAATAATATATAACAACAAAGCAAATACACCGCCAGTTACCAATATATCAAAATAATTATTATGAGCTCTATCAAACCATTCTTCAACTAATGTATTATCGAAGTACACATTGAATGCATCGTCAAAATTCTCCAAACCCCAACCAGACAGTGGCCTGTCTGCAAATGCTTTTAATGAATATCCCCAAACAATTATTCTAGATTGTGACGTTGTATCACTCAAGCTAATAGTTGATATTCTATGCAATGCTTCATTATTTTTAATTACACTGGAATCTTTGAATATAAAAAGACTAGCAGTGGATATTAAAAACAAAAAGATAAGTGATAGTGCAATTTTTTTGTTTTTAGAACTTAAGAAATTCTTTTTCAACAAAGAAACAATAAGAGCCAAAAATACCACTAAGCCCAGGGCTAAAAGTGTTCCTCTGGTAGCGGATATAAATATAGCAATTAAATTCAACCCCAATGTTATACCTGTTAAAAGACGATACGCCTTATATTTGTAAAAGAAAAACACCAAGAAAATAGAACTCACTAACAGCACAGAAGCCAGATAAGCAGCGTTACCTAATGTACCACCAATTCTACCAGCATAATCAATAATACCAAGAGTAATATTGAATTTCTGTAAAATTGCCAATGCACTTATAAGGATGTTTGCTACTGTGATGGATAAAAAAACATTTTTCCAACGCTGATCATTATATAATACTTGAAGTAAAACAAGTAAAAATAAAGCTAAATAAACATAATAAAACATCCCTTCCATTCTTTCAAACCCACCCCAAAGACTTTCACCAATATTTATTCCAAAAACAGACATTATGGGAAATACCAATAAAAAAGAGCATAGTGAAATCACCATCCAATTCTTTTCGATTTTCCGTAGTTTATTTTTGAATAAGCCCCAAGTCAACAGTAAAATCGCTAAAGACACTATAATCCTAAAAACAATACTCTTTAAGAATACGTAGGGAAATAAAAAGGATGAACTGAGTAATAAGGGCACAAATAAAGCCAATATCACTAGATAATAAATGGATTTTTGCATAGTAATAATAATTTACTACAAAAATATACCACAACTACAAACAAAAAACCACCCCGAATAGGGGTGGTTTTTTTGCCTATAAAGCAGTGAAAATTATAAATTTTCAGCTACTTTAGTACCGGTAATGCTAGATGTATCTAGTCTTACATAATCAAAATCGCTAGCTGCTGCATATGTAGTATCATATCCATCAAACCAATCGATATTGTTTGTACCAGTGTTTAGAGAATCTAAACTTACACGTACCCAATCAACTACTCCTGTAGTAGCTTCTAGACCGTCGATTGTACCCTTGATTACGAAGTAAGCGGTATCGCCTGCTTCTGCCATACTATCAACACCCATTGTTGAAGATACGTTAGCCAATGTCCAATCAGCATCAGTTTCACCGACACCATCACAAGCAGTAACAACTAAGGCTTTTGCACCTTCAGTACCACCAATTCTTTCAATGGTAGCACCACTGAATGTAGTTGATGTGTACTTAGTGACGTCAAAAACAAAATTATTTACTGCAAATACCAAGGCATTGCCGATGGAGTCTGTATTACTGTGATCAGCAGTGTCTACTTGAAGAATAGCTAATGTGTATTCTCCAGTACCACTAATTACAGTGTCAACAGTTTCACCACCAATAGTATCAACTAATGACACGTTGGCAACCTTAGAACCGGCAATGATGAAGTTCTTTCCTGTAGCTGTATAAGCTGTATCAGCAGCTTCATCGAAAGTACCATCTAAATCGGTATCAAATACGATTTCACCTGCAGCTGCAGAGCCATCGTTATCACCGAAAGCCAGTGTTTCATTAGAATCAACACCTACAGCAGTCAAATGACCGGATGTAGTTGTAACTCTGAATGCAAATGCATCAGTAGTATCAGCTGTAGCTGCAGCACCATCGCCCATGGCTCTAGTGTTAACATATACATACCAATCTTCTGTGCCTTGTTCTACAACTGAATCAATATCATTGAAGAATGCAACGTCAGCTGTACTCAATGTAGTACAACCAATCAAATAATCTTCTGTTGCTGTTTCTTCACTGTATAGACATACAGATTCAAGTGAATCTTCAGAAGCAGCTACAGTATTTGTTAGTTTCAAATCTTCAACTCTGATATCTTCGTATTGTGCTCTCATACGTAATTTAGCAACCCATTGGGAATCACTAGCCAAGACAACTCTGTCTTTATTGTAGCCAGCATCAGCATTACGTAATGAAGTATACAAAATACCTTTGTCTGTTAAAGTAACAGTTCTTGTAGATTCTAATTCTGCTGTAGTAGCGATAGTTGTACCGGCAGGATCTTTCACGCCAGCATCATCATTATCACCATCTTTAGCAGTAACTGTATCTAATTGTAGATGTACTGTTTTATTTGAAGAATCTAAAGTAGATCCAACATCACCTTTGACTACAAAGTCAATGGTGTCACCATCTGCAATAGTAGCTGAGAATGAATTAAAGTCTAATTCACCTTCAGTTAAATTTGAACTAGTCAAAAGTTGAGTAGGTGAATCTGAACCATTCAAATACAAGCCTACTCCAGACCAGTTATCTTTATCCATGTTTGCAACTGTGTAGGTTACGTTACCAGCGGTAGCATGACCACCTTCAAAACGCATTCTACTCATAGTTACATCACCAGCTACAGCTTCGATAGTACCCTTGAACAATTCTACATCCATGTCATTGATTACTGCATAACCAGCATTCATTGCTTCTGGAGTGATTGTAAGATAAGGGGTATTTACTGTAACTAATTTACCAACAATACTGCCAACTGAGAAAGTGTCAATAGCGTCACCTTCTGGGTCAGTTTCAGCTGTAATGTTTGTGGTATTAACAGTCATAGTAACTTTATATGAGTCACCATCACCAATACCAGTTGGCAAATCACCTCTCATGGTGAATGTTCTAGCTTGTCCAGCAGCCAACCAAATTTCATCAGTATATGTCCAAGTTTCGTCATCAGCATCAGCGTCGCCACCATCAGTCATGGTACCGACATAAGCTGAACCGTCATCGACATCTACTAATTCAAATTCATCGACATCTTTATTATCGGTAGCATCTGAATTACCATCTGTTTCATCGATAGTAAAAATCATATTTGTGATCTTTACATCTGTAGAACCAGCACTTAATACTAATGTACCAAATTCTACGTCTGTTTGATCATCAATGGTCTTTAATTCATTACTTGTGAAAGCAATGTTTAATTCAGCACCATCAATAGTAATGATCATACCTTCTGTAGCTGCATCATAACCAGTTGAGGTAACTGTCAAACTAGTACCATATGTATCACCCATAACTGATAAATCAGTTGTAGCATCTAATACATACTCAATAGTATTGCCATCACCATTTGTGATATCGCCAATTACTTTGAAGGTTTCGTTCTTACTCTTCTCAATAGCGAATGCTTCGTCTAAGACAAAGACAATTTTATCACTAACCATTTGTACTGAACCGGCTAACATGTCGGCACCTTTGTACAATTTTAAGTTAGCAACATTATCATCTGAAGCATTGCTTGTTGCAGCTTTGTTCTTTAAAGTAATAGATGTAAATTCTGCATCTTCTACAGAATTAATAGCTAATCTAAATTCAGCCATTGTAACATCGGTATCACCAATATTCTTTGTAGCTGCTGTACCTTGATCAGTGATAGTTACACCACCTACAGTAACATTAACACCAGTCATTTCATTACCATAGATAGGTAATGATCCTGAAACTGTACCAGCGCCAACACCAACTTCTAAAATACCCAAGGCATTATAAGTAGCTGCTGTATCTAGCTTACCTACCATTGTTAATTCTTTGGTAGTTCCAGCTGGGATGTCCCAACCACTAGAAATGTTGTAGTTAATTGTAGCATCTGATGACCAAGAAGTTCTGGTACTACCTAATTTAGTAGAACCATCATAAAGTGTTACTGATGTAAAATCACCAGTAGAACCTAATCCACTTCTACCAATCTTAACAGAGTTAACAATGGCATCAGCATCACCAGCTGTAAAATTAAATTTACCGAAAACGATGTTATCAACATTGATAACTACGTTACCAGCAGCTGGAGTAGCGGATGATAAACTTACAGTTAAGTTACCATCTTCTGGAATTACTACTACGTCACTGGCCATGAAACCACTCAAAGCGATTTCTTCACCTGTGATTGATTCGCCATCACTATAACCTGAAAGGTCCATAGTCAAGACGTTGTCTAGGTTGAAGTTATTAGCTTCAAAAGCATCCATTGTTGAGAATGGTCTTTTAGCACCATCAGCGATGTAGTAATAAGTATCACCACCATCTTCGATAGCTATTGTACCTTCTGGCAATGTGCTGCCTAGATCAGAACCTGCAGTGTAGCTTGCAAAGTAACCTGGTAAAACGTCTAATACCATGGCTCCCCAGTTTGCACCAAACAAACTTTCAGCTACATCACCGGTTGGAATCCAACGTAAAACTCCACCTGGTTCTAAAGCGTAAACTTTAGCTGTGTTTTCGTGAGTTACTAATTTTGTACCTGCACGGTAAGTAACAGTACCACCGTCAGCATACATATCTAACTCAGCGACATCAACTCTGACAACATTGTCAAAATTATCATACCAAGTGTTATATGTTTTTACGTCTGGAAAAACATATTTCATGCCATCTGAACCAATGTAATATACAGCAGCTCCTGAAACGCCATCTTTGGCTAACAGGTCACCTGCGGTGTAATTACCAGCAGCTTTGACTTGCAAAGCAGTACCGGCTGACATTGTGAACACAGTGGCAATCATTAAAGCAAAGACGGAAAATCTCTTTACTAAACTCATGTATTCATTTCGTTAATTTATAAAGTGTTCGCTAGTAAATAATACTTATCTTAACTAAATCGTTAGCATCCAAATATCTTTGGACTGAAACACATAAAGTGCTAACTATAATACCTAACACCTATCGAATAAACGATATCGACCTTGCTGGTCGCTAAGTTTATAGGCAACGAGATAGCTCGGGTACGGACCCCGAAAACAAATATTAAATTATCTAGGAACAACGACAATAATTCCCTAATCGCGCGCGATTATGCGAATAAGTTAGGGATTATAGCTTTCCTTCCGCGCATGGGGAACGAAAACTATGTATCCATAACCTAATTGCTTCGCACTAGAGTCGGGATATGTAAAAAATTATTGTTTTTTAAAAAACTATTATTCTAAATCGCTTTCTTCAATAGTTGCCTCTTCTCCATTTACTGGATCTATGATAGCTACTTCTACATCTACAACTGGCTCTGATTCAACTTCTCCACTAGCAGCTTCAATTTCTGCGGCTTCATCTAATATGTCTAAAACTACTTCGGCTTTAGCATTTATTTCTTTACTTTCTGTTACTTTCTCAAGAGCATCTTTCAATGACCCTTCTTCTAGTAAAACTTTGGCTTCATCTAAAATAACTCCTGCTTCTTGTGGTTGTTCTTTGACTTCAGTCATCTTTTCTAAAACTGGTTCTTCATTCAAATCAACTGGCTCAGCAATACCAGCTTTTAAATCAGCCTCATCATTGTCTTCCACTGTTTTTATGGCTGAATTTAATTCAACTTGTTCGATGATATCAACTTTTTCTTGAGCATCATCAATATCATCAGATAATTGATCAATCTCATCAGCGATCATTTCAGCTACTATCTCTGCAACAGCAACCGCTTCCTCAGCAGTTTCTGTTTGTTCTTTGGTTTCCTCTGCACCATCAGCAACTTCTACAGCATCGGCATCTACTTCCTTTACTATGTCTTCGTGAACCTCTAAAGCTAAACTGACAGCTGCTTCACTAACTTCTTGATTAATATCTTTAACATCATTTAAAGCCTCTTCAATAGCGCTGCCTTGAGATTCAGTAGCTTGCTCTTCCAATAAGACTACTGCTTCTTTAGTGGCTTCTGTCACTTTTTGAGCTAATTCTACAATTTCTAAAGGAGCTTTTTCTTCTTTAACAACTTTCAAACCAGTATCTACAGCTGCTACATCTTTTTCTAAATGGCTAACTGCTTGTTTGATGGCTTTTTCCTGTTTGGCTACTTTGGCAGCTACTTTATCTTGTTTAACCTCTTTCTTACCATCTTCAACAATCTTATCAATTTCACTTAAACGTTTATTAATATGTTTAATGTGAACCTCTGTTTCTTTAACTGGATTAAAAGTAATAGTTAATTCTGCTTTTTCCATAGAACGCTTAACTGGCCATAACATTTCACCAGGCACAGAAGCCTGAGCGGCAAAAGCAGTACCGGAGCCCATGGCAACAATCAATATGGCAGCCATAGCTTTGGTGACAGATGGCATCAAACGACGAGTGAACTTCATCATTACTAAATCAAAACGCTCAGCAGTGCTTAACTGTTGTGCTTTGTGTAATCTATTTTGCGCATGAATTTCTAATAGTAACTCATGTTTGGTAGATTTCTCCCAATCCTGATTTGGTTGGAAGTCTTTTGATTTTCCTAGTTGAAAAAGTTTTTTAGATAGTCTCATATGATAAGTAATTATTTCCCCTCGCTAATAATTTGCTTCAATTTATTTAATGCTCGGTGTAACAACACGCGGACATTGTTTTTATCTTTTTGTAAAATTTCGGCAATCTCTTCAAATGTTAAATCTTCGATGTATCGAAGAATTAAAATTTCCTGATAAGCTGGCTTGAGTCGTTCCAAGTGCTTTTTAATGTTTTCCACATCTAGAGAAATGTCTAGATCTTCAATCTTCTCTGTCGGTAGATTTTCTTCTGGCATTTCATCAATCGGTAAAGGTTGACGATTGCTTTGTCGATAATAATCAATCACTATATTACGAGCAATACGATAAATAAAAGCTCTGAAGTGGCTCAAATTCTTTTGATCCACTAAATGTTGCCAGGTTTTTAAAAAAACATCTTGGGTCAAATCTTCAGCGATTTGCGGATTAGAAACCTTTAATAAAATGAAGCGATAGATTTGTTTAACGTATTTATCGTAAAAAAAACTGAAAGCTTCTGGGTCTCCATTCTTTAGCTTTAAAAAAGCAATCTTCTCTTTCAAATTGGATTTTAATCCTTTCATAGTATAAGACGTAATTCTAACGATAATGTTACAGTTTTTATTAAATATATCTTGGCTAAGATTAGCCAAAAACTATCAAAATAATTGTTTTTCTTAAGGTTTTTCAATATATTAAGCTATATTATAGCAAATATTAGCCAAAATGTAAACAGTTATAAGCCCAAATTTGCAAACTATTTAATAGCCAGCATTATATCATATAAAACTCATAAAATAAACAAAAAATGCCTAAAATAATCCATTTACTCCTCTGCTTTTTTAATATTTAATAATTTATAAATAAACTATTATTTATCATTGCTTTGCCTTAAGTTCTAGAGTAGTGTATACTTTAATCAATAAAAAACTATGTCAGACCAAACAGAAAAAATCATTAGAGTCTCTGTTTCAGAGGCTGGACAACTATTTGGCGTTTCCAGTAAAACCATCCGCCAAGCTATCAAGGCTGAAGAACTGCGCTATATTGTGGTACGAGGCCGTTATAAGATCAATTTTAACTCTTTGGTAGAGTGGTCTCAAAAATCTACCCGCCGCGCAAATCAACTCAAAAACCAAGGCTTAGGACAATACGTTGATCAATGGAAGATTCAAAATAAAAAATTTTCTCCCAATCCTGAAACAATCAAAAAACTCACTGAGTAATCCAGTGAGTTTTTTAACTAATAAATTTTATAATTCAATCTCAATATCTTGTTCTACTTCATTACGCAAGATACGCAATATTACTTTATCACCTACACGATAATTTTGTAAAATAGAAGTCAAAGTTCTACTAGCAGAAACAACATCGCTATTAACGGCCACTATTTGATCGTACATACGCAAGTTAGCACGAGCTGCTGTTGAATTATAAACCACTGGTGCTAATTGAGAATGATAAACCATATGACCTTTTCTTACAAAGCCACTGTTATTTTCTAAATCAATATAATACAAGCCTAACTCAACTCTTTCTGTCTCACTTAACAGGTGTTTTACAGATTGCTTTAGGTATTCAGCTGGCAATAAGACCTTTTCATTGCCTAATTCATATGCTAGCCCCAACACATCACCATTGGCGCTGAAGTAAGGAGCGGCTAGAGAAATGGCAGTATTTTGATCACCTAGCAATAAATAATAATCTAAAGTATCGGTGGATAAAAACTTTTCTGTTACATAATGATCATGCGCTAAGTAATCAGCCTGATATAAATGTTCTATAGATTGTGGCGTATCTGAATTGGTAAATAGATGCTCCCCTGCACGCAAATTTTCCGTTAAAGGAAAACCAATCGGCTGTAAAAAATTAGCGTCTATTTTTACAAAAACGACATTAAGAAAATCATCACGCTTAATTTCTTCTATTTCATAAACATCATCACCCAAGATAATAACGTGGGTATCATTTTTAATAACTTGATCTGTGGACATTAGCCAACCATCACTAGTCACTACTGTAGCTGAACCAAGCAGATCATCAGCCGTAAACAATGAATTGCCTAGTTTGCTGATTGGTGCTACCTGACGATAAACACCGGCCACACTTTGTTGGTATTTACGTGACAACTCTAACATTGGTTGATCAATGTCAAATTTGATTACTCTACTCAATTCAGGAGAATTTAAGTAAGAAGCATTTGGCGACCAATCACTAAATTGTACCACCACATAGCCAACTGCTCCGGTTAATAAGCCAATTACACCAGCTAGAATAGTCAAGCTAAATAAAGACTGTGGTCGTTGAGTAGTTGGTCTTTCAAAATGTTTTTGTCTGTCTTCCATACTTTTAAATTAACATTTTATATAATTGAGGTAATTAATAACATAATTACCGCTGCTAAAAATAATAATAAATAACGGATAAAGTGCCGAGAGCGCAATAGTAACAACTCTAGCACAAAAAATAACCATATAGTAGCAATGGTACCTGCTACATAAAAACCTAAGGGCATTAGGTATAAGGCTAGCAGAATCTCAGCTACTGTCAATAATACCAGCCAAATAAAAAATTTAGGCAATTGGACATTATTAAACATCATTATTTCTTTACTCCACCAATAAGTAGCTACTAATAAAATGCCTAAACTATAAACTACTGAAAAATTAATAAAAATTATCAGATAATACAAGCTACAAGACAAAAGCCAAAAAGATAAATAATACAAAAATCTATTAAAAGATAAATAATCTAAATCATTTATATCTTTTAGCTTCACAAAATAATTGCGTAATAGCCAAAATACTAATATCCAAACTAAAAGCCATAATATAGACAACCAGTAGCGCAAACTATCAGAAGTCAGGACAATCATAAATAATACCTGAGTAAAATAGACTAAAGATAAATTGATCCATAAACGGAAAAAACGAATAAAGTTTTGTTTAGCTAGAATCTTACCGGTAATAATAATCAATAAAATAGAAATTCCACCTATCACAAATACGCTGGCCGGTCGAGAAAATATTTGCCAAAAACCAATAGTCATCAAAAGGGGTGTGATAAATGGTATTAATTTTTTAAGCATATCATAAATTAATAGTGATTATATCGCCTATTTCTAAATTTAATTGTTCTATTAGGCCAGCTGAGATTTCCAAAACTTGATTTGCTGGCTGAGGAGACTTATAACTAGGAAAAACATCATCTTGTGGTACTGGAGCATTTTTCTTCCAGCCAATAATCTTATCATCAACTAACCAAATAATATCTAGTGGAAAATTCATGTCTTTCATCCAAAAAGATCTAACCTTTAAATCTTCAAAGACAAATAACATACCACTATTTCCAGCTAAATTTTGTCGATTACTTAAACCTTGTTTTTGACTAGCTAGTGTATCGACAATTTCTACTGTAAATTCTTCTCCCTGCAAGCTAAGTGTAGTTGTGGCTAATTTTTGACTACAGCCAACTATAATAAAAAATAAAGAAAATAAAAATAGAAATTTAATCAAGCTGCTCATTACTTTTCAATTTAAACTTAAGCCAACCAGTGACAATAAACATAAATATCAATAAAAAACTCAAGGCGCTTACCTTAGCTTTGGTCGTAAAGAAAATAGACACTAAACCAAATAATAAACTAACGAAGCTAATAAATAATACCACCTGCCTCTGAGATAAGCCAGCCCCTAAGAGTCTAAAGTGCAAATGCTGACTATCGCCCTGCCAAATGGGTTTATGGTGCTTAAAACGCCAAATAATGACCCAAAATGCGTCTAAAATAGGTAGGCCCATCACTAACAAGGCAGTTGCTATCTTGGATCCGGAAATAATAGCCAAAACTCCCAAAGTGAAGCCAATCAAAGTGCTACCAGATTCTCCTAAAAAAACTTTGGCTGGATGCCAATTCCAAATTAAAAATCCTAAACAAGCACCAGCTAAACTAATTGCAAGTAGAGAAGTAGTGGATCCTACTACATCCCAAGATAAGCTAACAAGAAAAATGACCAAACTAGCAATCAAACCAATACCAGAAGCTAAACCATCAATGCCGTCCAGAAACTTAGTTGTATAAGTCATACCTAGTAGCCAAATAAAAGTCAGAACCAACATTAAAAGGCTAGCTAGATTATCAAATGAACCGAATATCTGATCAAGATACAAAACACCTCCTTGCCAACTAGTGACATAGCTAATTCTCAGGCCACCAACAAGCATAATAATGACTGCTATCACTGGTCCCCAAATAGTTATTTTAGCTGGCAATCTATATTTGTCATCTAAATAGCCATTGATCATCAAGACTAATCCAGCTATCAAAAAATAAATCACCAAGCTGCCAGGCATTCGATCGTCCAATAGATGTCCTTGTGACCATAAAATAAAAATAACACTCAACAAAGTAGCGTAAATAGCTAAGCCACCAAGCAAGGGAGTGCTAAATTTGTGTATTTTTCTATCAGCCACCCGTGGATTATCCAAGATGTTCCAGCGACGAGCCAAACAAATAACTAAACGAGTAAAAAATAAAGCTAAAACAAAGCTTAACAAAAATACTAGAAGAAATTTTAAACGATAATCAATCATTTATTTTATTCTGAGCTAACCAAGTCTCCAAAATAGCGGTTGCTGCATGTTTGTCAATATCCTTAGTTACTCCCATTTTGGAGTATAGTTTTGAAGTTAATTGCTCATCAACAGTCTCAATACTGACATCTACTTGCTGTTTTAAATCTGCGATAAACTTTTCGGTGATTTGTAAACGCTCATTTGTTTGACCTGATAAACTATGTGGTAAACCAACTACTATTGCATCTATATTTTCTTCTGTAATTATTTGCTTTAATTCTGTAATTAATTCTTGTTGCTGACTTGTCAATACCTTATAAGGCGCGGCCATACTATTAGATTCTGCCAAAGCCAATCCCGTTCGCTTATCACCATAATCTATCCCCAATATTTTTATAGCTGGCATATTAGGCATTATGATTGAGTTAAAATTTCATAACCATCTTCAGTCACAACTACGGTATGTTCAAAGTGAGCAGTCATGGTATTATCAGCACTATTTACACCCCAATTATCATCCTCAATAACTACCTCATAAGTACCTAAATTGATCATCGGTTCGATGGCAATCACAAGTCCTGGAAACATTTTATCTAATTTTTGACCAGAATCATAATGAGGAATAACTGGGTCTTCATGTACTGCTCGACCAACTCCGTGACCAGCCAAATCTTGGACAATACCAAAACCAAAGGGCTTTACATATTTTTCAATAGCTTTGCCAATATCTCCAATATATCCATCTGGACCCACTTGAGACAAGCCTATTTCCAAAGCTTTTTTAGTGACATCCAATAGTTTTTGAGCGGCTGAATCAATTTTACCAACTGGCACAGTAGTTGCTGTATCTGTAAATAATCCTTTGTATTCCATACCAATATCCAAGCCAACCAAGTCACCTTCAGCAAATGGCTGATCATTTGGTATGCCATGCACTACAGTTTGATTAACTGAAACACATAAGGCATTGGGAAAGCCACTATAACCCTTAAAAGAAGCTTTGCCGCCAGCTCGTTCAATCAATTTTTGAGCTTGGGCATCCAATTCTAAACCAGTCACACCAATTTTTACAGCAGCTGCGAGCTTGTCACGAACTTGGGCCAAAATTTTTCCGCCCTCTCGTAAAATCTCTATTTCTTTGTCTGATTTTTTATCTAACATTTTTTAAATAATCCAAAATATCTTTACTTACAGCCTTAATAGATTTTTCTCCGTCAAAGACTACAAGCTTATTTTGTTTTTTATAATAATCTAATAATTGACTAGTTTCTTTATGATAAATAGCCAATCTTTTTTTAACAGTTTCTGGCTTATCATCTTTTCTTTGAACTAATTGCTTCTGACAAATATCACAAACTCCAGCTTTTTTTGGTTTATGATACTCTAAATGAAACACATGACCGCTAGAACAAACCCGACGTTGCTCTAAACGATGTACGGCCACTTCATCAGAAATCTCGATGTTAAAAACTTTATCAACTGGATAATGCAAGTCTAAAGCCTCGGCTTGCTCTGTGTCTCGAGGAAAACCATCTAAAATAAATCCCTTGTCATCGCCTAATAGATCAATGGTCTTGAACATAAGATTAATCATCAGCTCATTAGGAATCAATCGGCCAGTATTTACAACCTGATCAATTTGCTTGCCTAGATCTGTTTGTAATCTTATTTCTTTACGTAAAATATTGCCAGCCACGACCATGTCTACATCTAAAAACTCAGCAATTTTGTCCCCCTGCGTTGTTTTGCCGGAACCTTGCGGCCCCATCAAAATAATTTTATTTATATTTTTGTTCATAATTATTAAAAGACTATCAAAATTATACCAAAATAAAGCTTAAAACTCAATTTTTTGAATACAAAAACCCCCAAAATTGGGGGCCTATAATATCGATTAATATTTCATTAGAATCCTTCATAGTCACGCATTACTAATTGCGCGTCTATTTGTTTTACTGTTTCAATAACAACAGCTACGGTAATCAAGATACTAGTACCACCCAAAGTCAAAGTACGGATACCAGTCAATGGAGCAATAGCTACTGGTAATACAGCTACTATACCCAAGAATAAAGCACCAGCTAAAATAATACGAGTCATCACCTTGTTTAAATATTCTGCAGTGTGACGACCAGGACGAATACCAGGAATAAATCCACCTTGCTTTTGCAAATTTTCAGCAATCTGATCAGGGTGGAAAATAATTGCAGTATAAAAATATGTGAAGGCAACTACTACCGCAAAGTAGAAAACTCCGTAGAATACTTGATTTTGGAAAATATCAATTGTCCATTGAGACATGGCAGCTAGCCAAGTCACACTAGAGTTTAAGAAAAACTGAGCAACTGTTGGTGGTAAAATAATGACTGAAATAGCAAAGATAATTGGAATAACACCAGCCTGGTTAACACGTAAGGGCAAGTGAGTATTTACACCGCCAGCACTTTTTTGGCCAACCATATGACGAGCATAAGATACTGGAATATTTCTTTGTCCTTCGGTGATAATAACAATAACTACGATAGTCAATAAAGCAATCAAGGCAAATATCACAAAGTTTAATATCTGTGAACTATCAAAAGCAATCAAGGTGTTGCCTAAAGATTGTGGTAGACTGGCAATAATACCAGCAAAAATCAATAATGAAATACCATTACCGATTTTCTTTTCACTAATCAATTCACCCAACCACATTAAGAAAATAGTACCAGCTGTAATCATCACTAAGGCAGTGAATAGCTGCAAACTAGTCATACCATCCATCAAGGCGCCACCAGTTCTTTGAGAAAGTAAGTGGATGAAACCATAACCTTGAACTAAGGCTAATGGAATAGTCAAACGTCTAGTGTATTGATTGATTTTTTGTTGTCCATATTCCCCTTCTTTTTGTAAGGCTCCTAAACGTGGCACAATCATTACTAATAACTGGAAGATAATAGAAGAAGTAATGTAAGGACCAACGCCAAGCATGACAATGGAAAAATTTTCCATGCCACCACCAGAAAATAGGTTTAATAAACCAAAAATGTCATTGCCAGAAAAAATTTCTTTGATACTACTAGCATCAATACCAGGAATCGGAATATGGGCGGCGATTCTAAAAACAATAAGCAAAGTTAAAACATACAAAATACTATTTCGAATGTCTTTGGCTTTCCAAATTTGTTGTAATTTTTTAAGCATCTTGTTTATCTTTTGCTTGTTTTAAAGATTCTTTAACAGCGGCTTTGCCAACTAAAACGGCCTTACCACCAGCTTTTTCAATTTTGGTAACAGCTGCCGCAGAAAAAGCGTCCGCTTCAACTGTAAATTTCTTACTAATGTCTCCTAAGGAAAGAATTTTTACGCCATTAGTAATAGTAACAATCAAGCCAGCTTTTAACAAATCACGAGCATTTATTTTTGCACCATCATTGAAAGTATACTGTAAAGCTTTTAAGTTTACGCAAGCTGGTTTCTTTTTCAAAGAATTAAAACCTTTTACTTTTGGAATACGTAACATATAGCTCTTGGCACTACGAGCCGTCAAACCTGACTTACCACCAGAACGAGATCTTTGCCCTTTCATACCACGAGTTGAATAAGTACCTTTACCAGAAGCATTGCCACGACCAACTCTCTTTTTGGCAGTAATTTTTTTCTTTTTTGCTTGTAAGTTATGTAAAGTTAACATAATTATTTTTTATCTTCTTTATTTTCTTTGACAGCTTTATCAGCTGGTTTAATTGCTTTTTTACTGCGATCATCAGCCTTAAAAGAACTTAAAGCTTGGATGGCAGCAGTAACATTATTTACTTTATTGTTACTACCTAAAATTTTGGCAGTAGCATCTTTGACGCCAGCTAAATCTAATACGGTTCTTAAAACACCACCAGCTTTGATACCATTACCTTTTTTGGCTGGTTTCATCATTAATCTAGCAGCTTTGAATTTTAAATTAATCTGATGTGGTAAAGTACCATCAATAATAGGCACTGTAATCAAGTGCTTCTTAGCTTTGCCAACTGATTTGTTGATAGCATCTGCTACATCAGCACCCTTGGCTACTGCCATGCCTACTTGACCTTTACCATCGCCAACGACCATACAAGCTCTGAATTTCATACGTTTACCACCGGCCATCACACGAGTAACACGAGCAAGATCAACCATCTTTTGTTGGAATTCATCTCTTTCTCTGTCATTACCACGTTTAAATGGTCTACGACCACCACGTTGGAATGGTTTGTTACCACTAGCCATTGGTTTACGAGGACCATTGGTATTTGGAGTTGGACTTTGAGGTTTATTATTTTGTTTCTTGTCTTCTGCCATAATTAAAAATTTATTCCGCCTTTTCTAATACCATCAGCTAGAGCTTGCACTCTACCATGATACTTATAAGCGCCTTTATCAAAGATTATTTTTGAAATCTTTTTCTCT
>CAZXZY010000008.1:0-26988 GCA_964645825.1 uncultured Gammaproteobacteria bacterium | reverse complement strand
AGGTAAATTAGATTGATTTTAAAGAAGGAAGGGATTGATTTTTTGGGCTATTTTTAGTATATTTAAAGCAATGCAGATAAAAACATACAATTTTGCAATGTTAGGAGCCACTATTGTTGCTTGGCTTAGTTTTCTTTTGGTAGTCAGTAATTTTGATCCTGTGCAGGCCAATACAGTGGTACTTATATTTTTTTATTTTAGCCTGTTTTTAAGTATTTTAGGTACATTGGCTATTTTGGGTTTTTGGTGGCGCAAAGTATGGCGACGTAAAAAAGAATTATCCTATAAATCAGCCGCTGAAGCCTTTCGTCAATCTACTATTATCTCAATTACTCTGATTATCGCATTATTATTACAGTCATCGCGCTTATTGACTTGGTGGAATATATTGTTATTAATTATAGTAGCTACTTTATTAGAATTTTTAATCTTGGTTTTTCGCCGAGACAATAAAAATTAACCAAACGTATGGAAAAGAATTTAAAAAATTTAGCAAACAAAGTTGCAAAAGAATTAGAAGAGGTAAAGGATAGTAAGTTTTTAGCTGATCTTAAAACCAAATATCTAGGCCGCAAAGGTGAGCTGGCAATTATTTTGAAAGGTTTAAAAGATTTATCTGTATCTGAAAAACCTCGCGTTGGTCAATTAGCCAACGAAGTTAAAAAAGAATTAACTATTATTTTTAATAAAGCCGAAAGAGTTTGGCAAGGACAAGATTCTGATGATTTAGATTTTGATCCTACCTTACCAGGGGATAAAAAAGAACAAGGCCACATACATCCTTCCACTATTGTTCAATATGAAATTGAAGACGCTTTTTCTAAGATGGGTTTTAATATTTATGATGGTCCACAATTAGAATCAGATTATTATAATTTTACCGCTCTCAATATTCCGGAAGATCATCCAGCTCGTGACACACAGGATACTTTTTGGGTGGAAGGAAAGAATTTGTTACGCACTCACACTTCTAATTTACAAGTTAGAATGTTAGAAAAACACGGCGCTCCTTTTAGAGGGATATTTCCAGGTAGAGTTTTCCGTTATGAATCAACTGACGCTTCGCACGATCACACTTTTTATCAACTAGAAGGCTTAATGGTAGATAAAGATATAAACATCGGTAATTTAATTGCCACTATGAAAACTTTATTATCAGCAGTTTTTAAGACTGACGTTGATGTGCGTTTGCGTCCAGGTTTTTTTCCTTTTGTGGAGCCAGGTTTTGAAATGGACATCAAGTGCTTAGTTTGTGAGGGAGAGGGCTGCTCAGTTTGCAAACAATCAGGTTGGTTGGAGCTAATGCCCTGTGGCATGGTGCATCCAAAAGTTTTAGAGGCAGCTGGAGTTGATTCCAAAGAATATTCGGGCTTTGCCTTTGGCCTAGGCCTTACTCGCATGACAATGATGAAATATCGCATCGATGATATTCGTTTGTTACAGTCTGGAGATCTTAGATTCCTTAAACAGTTTTAAGCTAAATTAATTTTATGTATTTATCAGTTAATTGGATAAAAGATTGGGTAAAATTACCAAAAGACATTACGCCACAGCAATTGGCCCATGATTTAACCATGTCTACCGTTGAAGTAGAGGAGGTTATCGATCAGGCTGCTAGCTTGGAGAATATTGTGGTTGGTAAAATTAAAGAAATAACCAAACATCCGCAAGCTGATCGTCTGCAAGTTTGTCAGGTTAGCTTAGGTAATAAAGAAGCACAGATTGTCTGTGGTGGCGATAATCTTGCCAATGGCATGTTAGTAGCTGTTGCTAAAGTTGGTAGTAAAGTTCGTTGGCATGGTGAAGGTGATTGGATTACCCTTGAAGATGTAAAGATTCGAGGAGTAAAAAGTGCTGGCATGATTGCTGCAGCTAGTGAGATTGGTTTGGGAAATCTTTTTGCATCTAAATCAGAAAAAGAAATTTTAGATTTATCCAAATTTAATTTAAAAGTAGGTGAAAATTTAGCTTCCGCTTTAGGGCTAGACGACTTTATTATTGATGTTGATAATAAATCCATCAATCACCGTCCTGATTTATGGGGACAATATGGATTAGCCAGAGAAATTGCTGCTATTTATCGTACTAAGTTAAAAGATTATGATGTAGCTGCTATAAAAGGCAAAGAAGATATAAAATTAAAAGTAAATGTCAAAGATAAAGATAAATGTTTTCGTTATTTAGCTTTGGCAATTAAAAATATTACCGTTGGACCATCTCCTTGGTGGTTACAGACTCGTTTACAATCTGTTGGCATCAGGCCAATTAACAATATCGTTGATGTGACAAATTTTGTCATGTATGAATTAGGTCAACCAATGCACGCTTTTGATGCTGGTCAAATCGATAAGAATCAAATAGAAATAAAAACAGCTAAAAAAGGTGAAAAGTTTGTAACTTTGGATGGTGAAAAAAGAAAATTAGCCGAGGACTATTTAATGATCGCTGATGGCAAAAAATATGTCGCTCTAGCCGGTATCATGGGCGGTCAAAATAGTGAAATAAACTCTGACACCAAAGATATTATTTTAGAGTCTGCGAACTTTAAAGCGGCAAACATTCGTCGTACTTCCACAGCTCTTGGTTTACGTTCGGAATCATCTGCTCGTTTCGAAAAGTCTCTTGACCCAGTTATTGCAGAGTATGCCATCAAAAAGGCTACTGAGTTGATTTTGGAGCTGAATAAAGAAGCTCAAATAGCTAGTAAGCTAGTGGATATAGATAATAACCCATTTACGGAAGTTAATTTAAAAATAGAGGAAAAATTGATTAATGATCGTTTTGGCGTTGTCATTCCACAAAAGGAAATTCAAGATATTTTGACTAGGTTACAATTTGGCGTCAAGTATAAAGATGGTAATTTTGATGTTAAAGTTCCATCATTTAGAGCTACTAAAGATATTTCTATTCCAGAAGATTTAGTGGAAGAAGTAGCTCGTATTTATGGTTATGATAATATTCAAGCTGGCCTACCTAGAGCTACCATTCAAGAGCCAACTATTGACGTAGCGCTACGAGCTGTCAAAGATATTCGTTATTGGTTGAGTTGCGCTCAGAGCCACGTAGAAGTGTACAATTATCCTTTTGCGAATTTAGCCTGGACAGAAAAATTAGGTTTGGAGATAAAAAATCATATTAAAGTTTCTAATAGTTTCAGTCCAGAGCTACAGTATCTAAATACTTCTTTGTTGACAAATTTATTTGCCAGGGCAGAGGATAATCTACGTTTCTTTGATCAGGTCAAAATTTTTGAACTAGATCGTGTATTTGATAAACATGAAAAGAGTGTTTATGCAGTTGATCATGGAAAAAAGAAATTTTTACCAAAACAGGATAAGCATTTAGCTGGTGTGGTAGCAGCTAATTTACCAGCCGAAATTGCCTTTTTACAAGTCAAAGGATTGGTGGAAGATTTACAAAAGCACTGGGGTATTGATTGGACTTGGGAGTCAGTAGATTTAGCGCATAGTAATTTAGCTTACCAGATCAAGCATCAAGATGTGGTTTTAGGTCATTGTGGAATTTTAAAATCAAATTTATTAGATAGTGGAGCAAAGCAAACTCAAGCTACTTGGTGGGAATTTAATTTTTCTCAGCTAGTAAAATATATAAATCAAAATCAATTTTACCAAGCAATTTCTAAATTTCCAAGCATCGATCGTGATATAGCTTTATTGGTCGATAAAGATATTCAATGGGTTGATTTAGAGGTAGAAATTTATAAGGTTTCTTCTTTGATTGTAGCTGTTGATCCTTTTGATATTTTTACTGGTAAAGGTGTGCCGGCTGGTAAGAAATCTTTGGCTTTTCATATTACCTTACGTAGCCCAGAAAAGACACTGGAATCAGAGGATGCAGACCTGCTAGTCAAAGAAATTGTCTCTATTTTAAGCAAAAAATTTAAGGCCATTCATCGCAAGTAATTTTACTATTTTTTTAGCTAATATTAGCATAAAAAACAGCCTCATTGAGGGTTGTTTTTTTGCTGTTTTTATGTTAAAATTAGGCTAAGTTATTGAGATAAACAATTATAATAATATGCCGAAAAAAACCATAAAACCTGTAAAAAAAGCTACTAAAACAGCTAAAAATACTAAGTCTGATAAAGCCAAAAAGTCTAAAGCTTATGGCGCAGAACAAATTACTGTTTTAGAAGGTCTAGATCCAGTCCGTAAAAGACCTGGTATGTACATTGGTAATACCGCCTCAACCGGTCTACATCATTTGATTTGGGAAGTTGTTGATAATGGCATTGATGAGGCCATGGCTGGACACGCTGACACTATTGGCGTTCATTTGTTACCAGAAGGTAAAGTAAAAGTTACCGATAATGGTCGTGGTATTCCAGTTGAAAAACATAAAGTTACCAAAAAGTCTGCTTTGGAAACAGTTATGACCACACTACATGCTGGTGGTAAATTTGGTGATGGTGGTTATAAAGTTTCCGGTGGTTTACATGGTGTTGGTGTCAGTGTAGTAAATGCATTGTCTACTTGGATGAGAACTGAAGTTCATCGTGATGGAAAAATTTGGGCTCAAGAATATAAAATCGGTAAAGCAGCTGGTGCTGTAAAAGCAGTTGGAACCAGCAAAGAGACAGGTACTACACAAATATTTTTACCAGACGCTACTATTTTTACAGTGACTGAATTTGATTGGGATATTGTAGTTGAGCATTTGCGTCAACAAGCCTATTTGACCAAGGGCATCAAGTTAAACATATTTGATGAGCGTAGTGGCAAAGTTGACAAATCTTATAGGTATTATTTTGAAGGTGGAATTGCTTCTTATATCAAACATCTGAATCACAACAACGAGGTTAAACAAGACAAGGTTTTTTATGTTAACAAAGCCAAAGATGAAATCAATGTAGAGATTTCTTTTCAATACACTACTGATTTCAGAGAAGTAATGTATGCCTTTGCTAACAACATTCACAATCCAGAAGGCGGTAGCCATTTGGTTGGTTTCAAAGCGGCACTTACTCGTGTCTTAAATAAGTATGCCCGTAAGAATAGCTTCTTAAAAGAAAAAGATCAGAATCTTACTTCTGATGATGTGCGTGAAGGTTTGACTGCTATTGTTAGTGTAAAGTTGCCAGAGCCTCAATTTGAGGGTCAAACTAAGGCTAAATTAGGTAATGCAGAAGTTCGTCCAGCAGTAGAAAATATTTTTTCAGAGTCTTTAGAGATATTTTTGGAAGAAAATCCTCGTGATGCCAAAGATATTTTAGGTAAATGTCTATTGGCTGCTCAAGCTCGTATGGCCGCTCGTTCTGCCCGAGAAACAGTTTTAAGAAAAGGAGCTTTAGATGGATTGACCTTGCCTGGTAAATTATCCGATTGTTCTAGTCGTGATCCAAAAGCATCAGAAATATACATAGTAGAGGGTGATTCTGCTGGTGGCTCTGCTAAACAAGGGCGTGATCGTCGTTTTCAGGCTATCTTGCCATTGCGTGGTAAGATTTTAAACGTTGAGCGTGCTCGTCTAGATAAAATGTTAGCTAATAATGAAATTAAATCTCTGATTATTGCTTTAGGCACAAACATTGGCGAACAGTTCAATATTGAAGGTTTGCGTTATGATCGAGTTATTATCATGACTGATGCTGATGTTGATGGTTCTCATATACGTACTTTGTTATTGACTTTGTTTTATCGTCATTTCCCAGACTTGATTCGTCACGGTCATGTTTATGTAGCTCAGCCACCACTTTATCGTGTCCAAAAAGGAAAAGAATTTGAATGGGTTTATAATGAAGCCGAACTAGAAAAAGTAAAAAAGAAATTTGGCATCAAAGATGTTGATGTGGCTATCGAAGAATCAGTCAATGAAGAGGAGGCCGAAGCAGGTGCTGCAGTGAAAGAAAAAGAAACTAAAAAAACAGCAAAGGTAAACATTCAACGTTATAAAGGTTTGGGTGAGATGAACCCAGGACAGCTTTGGGATACTACCATGAATCCAGAAACTAGATTTATGAAAGTAGTCAATATTAACGAGGCAGCGCGAGCTGATGAGATATTTGAAGTATTGATGGGCGCTGAAGTAGCACCTCGTAAGAAATTTATCCAAACACACGCAAAATCAGTAAAAAATCTAGACATATAAGGCATTTTGAGCTATTTTGCTCATTTTGCCCTTTGGCCCTTGCCAAAACTCTTTTTTTGTGCTATATTTGCCTCAGTCTAAACAGCTCACAGTAGCTGTTTTAAAATACCAAGAAATAAGAATATGAAAAAATTATTTAATTATCTCAAAAAATCTCGCGAAGAATTAGGCAAGGTTTCCTGGCCTTCTAGACAAACTACCATTAATCACACTGGTATTGTGCTTGCTATTTCTGTTGCCGTGGCTATTTTCTTGGGAGGAATTGATTACATTTTGAATAAAATTTTACAATTATTTATTTAAAATAATTTTATGCCTAAACAAACTTCACAACAAGGAAGACGTTGGTATGTTTTACATACTTATTCAGGCTATGAAGAAAATGTATCTCGTAATTTACGTCAAAGAATTGAATCCATGGATATGGAGGATAAGATTTTTGATGTCTTGATTCCTATTGAAACCAAGATTAAGATCAAAAATGGTAAACGTAAAATGGTAAAAGAGAAAATTTTCCCAGGTTATGTTTTGGTTAATATGATTGTGACTGATGCTTCTTGGTATGTAGTGCGTAATACGCCAAATGTGACAGGTTTTGTGGGCTCTGGCACAACTCCAACCCCAGTTTCCGAAGAAGAAATCGAATCATTACTACAGCGCATGGGTCAAGATGAGCCAGAATATAAAGTTGACGTTGCAGTTGATGAAATTGTGAAAATTGTTGATGGTCCTTTCAAGGATTATGAAGGTAAAGTTTCTGAAGTTGACGAAGCGCGTGGTAAAGCCAAAATTTTGGTTTCCATGTTTGGCCGTGAAACCCCAATTGAATTAGACTTTTTACAAATTAAGAAGATATAAATTTAAGAAATATGGCAAAAGAAGTAAAACAGATTGTTAAATTGCAGATCCCAGCCGGTAAAGCTACTCCAGCGCCACCAGTTGGTACTGCTTTAGGACCCCATGGTTTAAACATTCAAGATTTTTGTGTTAGATTCAATGAAGCTTCCAAAGATAGAATGGGTGAAATTGTCCCAATTGAATTGAGTATTTATGATGATCGTAGTTTTGATTTTATTCTAAAAACTGCCCCAGCATCTGAAATGATCAAAGACAAGATTGGTCTTAAAAAAGGCTCTGGTAAACCATTGCAAGAAAAAGTGGGCAAATTAACAGATGCTCAGTTGACTGAGATTGCAGAAAAGAAAATGCCAGATTTAAACGCTAATGACATTGAGGCAGCCAAAAAGATTATTGCTGGCACCGCCAAACAAATGGGTGTTACTATTAAATAAATTTTTTAGAGGGAGCTTTTTAGTCAATTAAGCATTATTACCTCACAAATTATTATATTATGAAAATCAGTAAAAGATTAAAAGAAGCAAAAGCAAAAATTGAAGTTGAGAAAGTTTACTCTATTGAAGAAGCTATTAAGCTAGTCAAAGAAACTTCTCAAGTTAAATTTGATGCTTCAGTAGAAGTTCATACTCGTTTAGGAATTGATCCTAAAAAAGGTGATCAGATTATCAGGGGCTCAGTAACTTTGCCACATGGTACGGGTAAAGTTTTGAAGTTAGCTGCTTTTGTACCAAATGACAGAATTAAAGAAGCAAAAGACGCTGGCGCTGATATTGTTGGTGATGAAGAGTTGATCGCTGAGATCAAAAAAACAAATAAATGTGATTTTGATATCGCAGTTACAACTCCAGTCATGATGAAACAGCTAGCTGTTATCGCTCGTACTTTAGGACAAAAAGGCTTGATGCCAAATCCTAAGACTGGTACTATCGATGAGAATTTAAAGAAAATGATCGGTGAATTAAAAAAAGGCAAAGTTTCATATAAAAATGATGCCGCCGGTAATGTTCACTTGATTGTCGGTAAAGTATCTTTTGAGGAAAAAGCTTTAGTTGAAAATTTTAGTATCTTTTTAGAATCATTAAAGAAATTAAAACCTCAATCTGTAAAAGGAACATATATCAAATCTTTGTTCGTGACTTCATCAATGGGTCCTAGTATCAAAGTAAGTATCTAATTTTATACTATTTTAAATAAAACCTCGGGTTTATCCCGGGGTTTTTTGTTATATTGATATATATATTAAACTGTGTTAATTTAAGTTTAATTATTAAAAACAAGCATATGGAAGTAAAATTTTATAATCAAAATATAGACGAACAGCCTATTGAGTTATTATTTATCCCGGTTCTACAAGATAAGGATCAGATAGCAAAAACAGTAGCAGACTTACGTTATGAAGAAGAAAGATTAATCCTGAGCAGAATAAAGAAAGAAAATTTCACAGCTAAACATAATCAATTATTTACTATTCATGGAAATGATTTCACAGTAGTTTTAGTCGGTTTTGGCAAAGAGAAAAAAGTAAGTACAGAAGATTGGCGACAAGCAGCCGGAAATATTGTTGGCTATCTCAAAAACTATAAAGCTACAAAAATTGCTTTAGTAGCTAAGCAGTGGCTAAAAGGAAATAATAATATTCAAGCTTTAGCTCAAAGCTTAGCAGAAGGCTTGTCTTTGGCTGACTATAATTTTGATAAACACAAAGCAACAGATAAAGATAAAATTAAAATAGAATTAGAAGAAGTTTATCTAGATTTAGAAGCTACTCACAGAAATAAATTTAAGAAAGCTTGGGAAACTGGTTTATCTTTTGCTCAAGGTACAAAATTAGCTCGTGATCTAGTTAACGAGCCAGCTGGATTTATGACTCCAACATTTCTGGCAACCGTCGCTCAAACTATTGCTAATCCGCCAGCTGGCGGAAATAAAAATATAACAGTAAAGATTTTAGAGAAAGAACAGATTGCTAAGATGG
The DNA here is from genome assembly GCA_964645825.1 of uncultured Gammaproteobacteria bacterium. Lineage (GTDB taxonomy): Bacteria > Patescibacteriota > Patescibacteriia > UBA1558 > GWA2-36-10 > JABIAL01. The sequence continues at coordinate 18,047 of CAZXZY010000008.1, read as the reverse complement.
GTATGAATGCTTTTTTGGCCGTCGCTCAAGGCTCTGAAGAAGCACCAAAATTTATTCACCTAGTTTATCGTCCCGCAAGATCAAGTAAGCAAAAAATTGCCCTAGTTGGCAAAGGAATTACTTTTGATAGTGGTGGCTTAAATATCAAGCCAGGGGACAGTATGGAGCAAATGAAGATAGATATGGGCGGAGCAGCCACTGTTTTAGGCGTATTTGAAGCTCTTGATGTTATTAAGCCAAAAGTTGAGGTGCATGGTATTGTTGCTGCTTGTGAAAATATGCCTTCTGGCGTAGCTCTTAAACCAGGTGATGTAGTAACTAACATGCAAGGTAAAACTATTGAAATTGGCAATACTGATGCTGAAGGCAGAGTGACTTTAGCTGATTCTTTGGCTTACGCTCAAAAGCAGGGTGCTAAAACTATCGTAGATTTCGCTACTTTGACTGGTGCTTGTTTAGTAGCCTTAGGTTCAGATTATGCAGCCTTGTATGCTAATAATGTAGGCTTAAATAAAGATTTAATAAAAGCCGCAGATATTGCTGGTGAAAAAATGTGGCCAATGCCGATGCCTGTAGAGTATAAAGATTTAAACAAAAGTAATATTGCCGATATCAAAAATATTCCTAGTACTCGTTATGGCGGATCTATTACAGCGGCTATGTTTTTACAGGAGTTCGTAAAGCCTGAAGTTGCTTGGGCACATTTAGATATTGCTGGTCCGGCTTATGCAGAAAAACCACTCAATAGTTATACGCCAGTTGGTGGGGTTGGTTTTGGTGTGCGGACTGTTTTGGAATGGTTGAGTAATTTATAATATATTTGAATAAATTTTATAACTGTGATATAGATTAATTAGAAATAGTTCCCACCCACCGACTACAGCTTCAGGTTGTCCCACCTTTTATCACACCACGTTTGCTTGATTTGACCCATTGCCGTCGATCAACCTGCGACTGTAGTCTATTACAAGACCCTGTCCAATTTCGTTGGGTGGGGTCTTTTTTATTTGCTCAAATTTTTATTTTGTGATAATTTTATATTATCAGAATCTTTAAGATTAAATAGTACCTTCAGACCGTCCTGGTCATTGTTTTACAGGGAGATATCTTCATTCTCTCTTGATCCTTTTTCGTATAAGGCTTTATAGTCACGGCCATTAGGCTTGCGCTTGCGCAGGCCTAATTTTTTTAATTGTATTGATTAGCAGCTTTATCTACACCTTCTTTGAGAATAGTTTCCAAAGCCAAATAAGCTGTATCAATGATTTCTGGCAGTTTCTTTTTTTCTTCACTAGAAAATTTATGTAAGACAAATTTTTCGGCCACACCTAATTGTGGTCCTATGCCCAATCTGACTCTAGCAAATTCTTTTGATTTTATATTTTGGATAATAGACTCAACGCCATTGTGTCCGCCAGCGGATCTATTTTGAGATATTCGGATCTGTCCAAAATCCAATGCCAGTTCATCATAAACAACTACTACATCTTTGACAGAAACTTTGTAGAATTGCTTCAAAGCGGCGACTGCTAATCCGGAATTATTCATGAAGGTCAGTGGTTTAGCTAAAACAATTTTTTCTTTATTCAAACGAAATTCAGCCACATCAGCTTGGCTGATTTTATGTTTATGCCATTTTAGTTCATATTTAGTTGCTAGGTTATCCAAAGCTAGCCAGCCAAAATTATGGCGTGTCCATTGGTATTCTTTGTCTGGATTTCCTAGTCCAATTATTAATTTCATAGTTATATTATTGACAATTTTTATTTTATATGTTATAAAGTGATATTGTTTTGTTCTTATAAAATCATCCAATCAGGAGGGCATTCAGATGGAACTTATATGTGAGGCTCAACATCGGGGCATGTGTAATGGTGGTGGACATTGTTTTGCTTGCTATAAGCAAGAAGCTGCTGGTATTGTTATTTTAGCTCGTACAGATGAATTACAAAATATCAGAGATCTACCAGATAAGGAAGCAAAGGGATTATTACAACATGGCTTGGAGTGGGAGTACCCACCATCATTGCAGTTGGTCCCTTGGTTGAAAAGTATCATGATAGCAACTGACTTGAGCAGTGGTTGCACAGAAGAAGATTTGCATGCTTTATTGCGTTGCATGAACATCTTTAATTTGACCGGTAAATTCGTTTTCATCAATTCGGAATCAACCTTGGCGACTCTAAGCTATATCCATGGGCTCATTAACCGGAGGTTTATCTGGACAGATTCAGATTACACTATCGAGAGCTTTGTCAGATCTGGTGACCTGACTGGAATTGAGGATCATGAATTTATTTTTGAATTTCCAGTTACTGATGATTTTTTATCAGTAACACGTGAAATTCACACTTCTATAGAATCAGTGTGTATACACTGAAGAAGATGAACGCAATGCAGTCCCTTGTCGACAGACGAGGGGCTTTTTTATTTATCTAACATATTTTGTGATTTCTCTTGATGTATTTTGATTGGCACACCCTTGAAGCCAAATTTATATCTTAAACTATTTTCAATGAAATTAATATATGACAAATGCATCACTGCTTTAAAATCTACTTTAACTACAAAAACGGGAGGATTAGTTTTTACCTGTTTCAAAGAATAAATATACGGATGCTTGGTTCCTTTACCACGAGCAGGCTTATGTTTTTTAACTAATTTTTTTAATAATTTATCTAGAGCATTTTCATCAATGACTCTATTTTTTTCTTTATAAACATCTATAATCATCGGAATAATTTTGTGTAGGTTGGTTTTTTCTACTGTAGATGTAAAGATCAATAAAGCCCAACGCAAAAATTTGAGATGCGCAAAATAATAATCATGATATTGTTGAGCAGTATCTGTATCTTTGTCTGGCACTAGGTCCCATTTATTAGCTACTAAAATTACGCCAACGCCAGCTTCTTCTAGTTCGTTGGCTAATCTTTTATCTTGAAAAGTAAGCTTTTGATTTACATCCATCATAAATAAGGCAATGTCAGCATTGTGAATGCTTTCCATGCTCTGTTCAACGCTTTGTTTTTCGAAAGCGTCAAAAGCTTTTTTGCTTCGTCGACGCATACCAGCTGTATCGATGAAGGTAATTTTTTGTTTATGGTAAATAATACTGACATCTTGAGCGTCTCGTGTGGTATGTGGAACAGGAGAGACGATCACCCTTTCTTCACCTAAGATGGCATTGATTAATGATGATTTACCGACATTGGGTTGTCCAACAATAGCAACTTTGATCACCTTGCCTTCTTCTGTTTGGACTTGTCCACGGTTTGGTTTTTTGAGTGTTTTTAATATTTTTACTATATTGTCTAGTAAGTCACCAGTGCCGACGCCATTAGCGGCTGAAATAATATTTGGTTCGCCAATATTTAGTTTATAGAATTCAGCTGTTTGAGTGCGTAATCTATTATTGTCAGTTTTATTAGTTACTAGTAAAACTTCTTTTTTATATTTTTTTACTTCCTTCAAAAGTGTTTGATCTGGCGGCATGATGCCACTTTTTGTATCGACTACAAATAAAATTAAGTCAGCCTCTTTAAGAGCTTTGGCAATTTGATCAGTTATTTTTTGGTCAATTTGATCTTTTACTTCATCAAGGCCACCAGTATCTATCAAATCAAAATCTAAGCCATTCCATGAACAGACAGCATAATTGCGATCGCGAGTTGTGCCCGCTACTGATGATGTGATCGCTTTTGGTTGAGAAATAAGCTTGTTGAAAAGAGTTGACTTGCCAACATTTACTCTCCCGACGATAGCGACTTTATAAAGTTTTGACATATATTTGTATTAAAGTTCTTCCTCAATATCAGTTGTACTAGCAGTTGATGTATTAAGTAGGGCGGGATCAATGGTGGTGACTATTTCTATACTTTCATCCATTGATTGATCGTCTCCCAAGATTATTAAAAAATCTAGTTGTTGTATTTGTTTATCTTCATCGTAAATATTCCAGTTGGTCGCAATATTTTGACTGGTATATTCTAGTGGTGGATTAGTTGATGCCTTGGTAGAAAATATAGATTCTAGGGTATCTTTGGTTTTTGGTTTGTTATTTGTATAATCGTAGATAATAGTTTGTGATTTTCCTTGTTCCTTAGCATTGCCATAGCGTAAAACCTGATAACCCATATAACTCAGATAATTGACTGCCTTGAGAGCTAGGCCGGGGACTTCTGTGCCATTTTGAATAACGATATTGGCTTGCTCTTCACTAACGCTACCGATGTCAAAAATATTTTCAGCTAATTGTTTGATCTGTTCAAAATTACCGGTTACTGGCTGTAAAATATAAGCACCAGCAAGTGAGATGCCAGATTTCAAAAATCCGCCTGGACGATCATCAATAGATTGGACAACAATTTTTTGACTGTCCAAACCTTTGACCATGTGTACTAATTTTACGGCCTCCCAAGGCTCCATGTCAGTTTGAGTATATTGATTTACCAACGAGAATAGGCTAGTAATTCTTTTTGGGTTGATCAGGGTGTTGAAGGAAGTAATTTTATCTTTGACAGCTGACAATATTTTTTGTTGTCTTTTGCTACGAGCAAAGTCAGATCCCTCGCCGTTATTACCATGTCGAGAACGAGCAAATTTTAGAGAAGTAATGCCGTCCATTTTTTGTTCACCCTCTTCAAAAGAAACCTTTTGGTATTTGTAGTCTTCAGTTGGGAATTGATGGTCAGTAAAACTACGATCCACTGTTACTTCGATGCCGTCAATAGCATCAATAATTTCTACGAAGCCAGCAAAATCTACAGCTACAAAATAATGAACTGGTAAGCCCAGAGTTTCAGAAATTACTTTTTTGGTAAATTCGCCGCCACCCTCACCGTTTTGTTTACCAATGGTATAGACACTGTTTATTTTACGATAATTTTGTGAATCAATTGGCACGATCATGTCACGCGGGATAGAGATAATAGAGGCTTGTTTGGTAGATGGTTTGAAGCTAGCTAGGATAATAGTGTCAGTCAAATATGGGCCGCTGTGTCCAGCGCCACCCATGCCCAAAAGAATGAAGTTTATTCGATCGTCCTGTTCACCAACTAGATATTTTTCACTAGGAGCAACAATGTTTACAATCTGTCTTAATAAGTAACTATGTTTAATGCCAGACAAGAAGCCATCATTGCCAGAACTTAATATTTTTCCAGATAAACTGAATAAAATAATAAGGAAAATAAAAAAATAGGAAATTCTTTTCCTTTTGCCGTTTTTTGGTTTTTTATGAGATGAATGTTGAACGGAAATACTTGGTCTAACCGGCTTTGGTTTAGTGGTAGATTGATGATTTTTCTGTTCTTCTTCATCTAAAAAATTAATTTTACGTTTTGTAAAGTCAGAAGAGCCCATATTGGCGTTGCATTTGCTATTATTTTCCTTGATTAAAGTAATTGCATTATACTAATAAGGAGTCCAAAAGTCAATCCCGTTAGATGCTTACTATCTAACGGGATCAATCTATAAAATTACGTGTTTTAAGCACAAAATGTTTGCTTTTACTCTAGGCTTTGTGTATAATAATTTTGTTTAATTAAGACCTATTTTAAATATGTTTCATAAAACTAAAACAAAATCTGATCAAGTAGACAAATTAGAAAACATCAAAAAAGTTGAGCCGCAAGATTTAAATATAGATCGTTTTTCACATGATCAAGAGAATATTTTATTGGTTTGGGCCAAGAAATTTGGCTTATTGGTTTTTGAAATTGTAAAAGTGGTTTTAATTTCTTTAGCTATTATTTTGCCAGTACGAATGTTTTTGATTCAGCCTTTTTATGTAGAAGGTGCCTCAATGGAACCAAATTTTTACGACAAAGAATATTTGATTATTGATGAGATTTCTTATCGTTTTAATGAGCCGGTTAGAGGTGACGTGGTAGTTTTTCGTAATCCTAGAGACACTAGACAATATTACATAAAGCGAATGATTGGTTTGCCAGGTGAAAATGTAGAGATTAAATCGGGTGTTGTTTTTGTAGATGGTGAAGAATTGACTGAAACTGAATATATAGAAGATTTATCCAGCAAAAGTTTAGCACCCATGGATCTGGGTGAGGATGAGTATTTTGTGCTGGGCGACAACCGCATGGTCAGTCAGGACTCACGATCTTTTGGAAAATTAGATGAAAAATATATCATAGGTAAAGTTTGGTTTAGAGGATGGCCTATTGATAGATTTTCGACTTTTGATCAACCAACATATTAATTTTTAGTTTTATGTCACCAAAGAAAAAAACACCTAGTGCAAAACTAGTTAAAGGAATGAAGGATATAGTTCCTGCTGAACAATTAATCTGGGATTTTGTTCGAGAAAAAGTAAAATCAGCTGCTCGTGATTATGGGTTTACTCGTATCGACACTCCTATTGTTGAATTTACTCAGTTATTTAAAAAATCTACCGGAGAAGACACCGATGTTGTCTCCAAGGAAATGTATTCTTTTGTTGATCAAGGTGGAGATCGTTTGTCTTTGCGTCCAGAAACTACTCCTAGCGTAGTAAGGGCCTATATAGAACACGGCATGCTAAATCAACCGCAACCAGTAAAAATGTTTTATATCGGGCCACAATTCCGTCATGATAAACCCCAAGCAGGACGTTATCGACAATTCTGGCAATTTGGCTTTGAGGCTATTGGTGACGTTGACCCTATTATAGATGCACAAATGATCGTGATGAACTACGATATTTTGCAAGATTTAGGCTTGGACACAGAAGTACAAATTAATAGTATCGGAGACAAAAGTTGTCGCCCTAAATATTTAAAAGCTTTGACGCAGTATTACAAGGATAAGAAAAAAGATTTATGTGCAGACTGTACTAAGCGTCTAGTGAAGAATCCTCTTCGACTTTTGGATTGTAAGGTCAAGGGATGTCAAGAATTAGCAGCCGTTGCTCCACAAATGATTGATTATCTATGTGAAGAGTGTAATAAACATTTTACTGCTGTATTAGAATATTTAGATGAAGCAGAGGTAAAATATAATCTTAATCCAAAAATTGTGCGTGGTTTGGACTATTATACTCGTACTGCCTGGGAGATTGTAGAGGCAAATGAAGAAGGTAAATTGCAAGCGTTAGGTGGTGGTGGACGTTATGATGAATTGGTTGGTCTTTTGGGTGGACGAGGAGATACACCGGCAGTTGGCTTTGCCATGGGAATGGAACGCATTATTAATAAGATGAAGGAAAAGCAAGTAGAGCTACCAGCTCCTCGGCGATCCGATGTTTATATTGCTCAATTGGGAGCAGAGGCTCGTCGTAAAGGTTTGAAGTTATTAATGGAGTTACGCCGAGGCGGCTTAACTGTTTCGGAAGATTTATCTAAAAATGGTCTTAAAGGGCAACTAGAATTAGCAGACAAGAAATGCGCTCGTTATGCTTTGATTTTAGGCCAAAAAGAGATCGTTGATGAGACTATTTTGATTAGAGACATGGAAAGCGGAGTACAAGAAACGGTTGATTATAAAAAAGTAGTCAAAGAGGTTCATAAGAGACTAGCGAGTCAACTTACTGAGAAATGTCTAAAAATTAAAAAGATGAAAAAATCATAAAATCATTTTTTAAATAAGTCTTAAAAAATCCCCTTGGTTGTACACAGCTGAGGGGATTGACTTTTGTCCAAAAATTTGTCATTATATTAGTAAGAATATGCTGCAAAACATATTCTGATATTAGTACATCATAATTTAGAAAGAGAGGTGGTAGTATGTTGGAGGTAAAGAAAAAAGATCGAGAATCTTTCGAGAGTCTTATTCGTAGATTTACCAAAAAAACTATCCAATCTGGCCGTATTTTGCAGGCCAAAAAAGTCAGATTTCATAATCGTAATCAATCCAAAAGAGTTGCCAAAGAAGGCGCTCTGCGACGTATTGAAATGACTGGCAAGATAGAATATTTGAAACGCGTTGGAAAATTAGATGATTTCTTCAATCGTCGTTACAAATAATCCTTAGTTTTTGTTAGTCTCCCATTGGAGGCTGACAAGCTATTAATGATTATTTTTCATGTCTTTACAGGGAAATATTGAACAAGATCTAAATCAAGCACTCAAAGATAAGGACCAAATAAAGGTTTCGGTTTTAAGGATGCTCAAGGGCGCGGTGCAAAATAAGATGATTGCTGATAAAAAAACAGAATTATCAGATGAAGAAATGACAGCGTTAATTCGTAAAGAATTGAAAAAAAGACAGGATTCTATCACTGCTTTTATAGCTGCCGAACGTCAAGAATTAGCAAATAATGAGCAAGCAGAAGCTAAGATTCTGGAAGTTTATATGCCAGCCATGATGTCTGAAGGAGAAGTTTCTCAAATAGTAGATCAGGTTATAGCCGATGGTGTAGATAATTTTGGACAAGTGATGAAAGAAGTAATGACCAAAACTTCCGGTCAAGCAGATGGTCAATTAGTACAAAAATTAGTCAAAGAAAAATTAGGTCAATAATTTAAAAATTTAATTTTTACAATTCCATGCTTAAATCAAGAAAAATAACTGTTTTGTTTATTGTTTTTATAGCAGTTATTTTTTTATTGCCAGATATAGCATTAGCACAAACTGATGATCTCGGCATAAATGCGCTTGAAGGTGTTAATCTGGCTCAAAGTGATCTTAAGGATCTGATAGCTAATATTATTAATATTGCTTTAGGATTTTTAGGTGTGTTAGCAGTCGGTCTCATACTATACGGTGGCTGGGTCTGGATGACCTCGCAAGGTGTGGCTGCTGATGTTGATCGAGCTAAGAAAATAATTCTTAATGCCGTAATTGGCTTAATTGTTATTTTAGCTTCTTATGCTATTGCTCAATTTGTCTTGAGGAGCATCTATGGTGCCACTTATGGAGGCGGAGGCGGAGGCGATAGTGAATATGGTGGAGGCATTGGTTTGGGCGGTGGCGTGATCGAAAGCCACTATCCTGGCCGCAATGCGACCGATATTCCTCGTAATACTAATATTTATATTACTTTCAAAGAAGCAATTAATATTGATTCTTTGATTGTGCCAAATGGTCCAGACTGTGATTTTGATTTTTGTGCTCACCCAGACCATTTAGTTTTGAGAGATGTGACTAATGATCCAGCAATACCATTTGATAATAGCCAATTAAAAGTAGAGGTAGACGCAGAGCACAAAGTTTTTGGTTTTAATCCTTATAGTGATGATGCTGCTTTACATTTGGGTAGTCCCAATGACGATACGCAGTACGATATATTTTTGAGTAGTGAAATTGAAAAAGAGGACGGTGAATTTGCCTTTGGCCTCAGTGGCTATGATTGGGATTTTACAGTCAGCAATGAATTAGACCTAACTCCGCCAACAGTTAGCTCTGTTATTCCAATAGAAGGATCGACTAATGCTCGTAATACAGTAGTGCAAATGAATTTTTCAGAGGCCATAAACCCATTATTTGCTGCGGGTACTTATGACGGTGTTCCGCCAGATTTTACTAATATAATGGTAGCGAGGCTGCCACTAACTCCTATTGAAGGTACTTATACCATCTCTAATCAATATCGAACAGTGGAATTTTTGACCGATGATTTATGTGGTGTTAATTCCTGTGGTGGCAACGTTTATTGTTTACCAGCTACTACCTCATTTATTACTACCATAACCGATAATATTCGTGACATGGCTGACAATCAGCTTGATGGTGACAATAATGGCGATGCCGGTGGTGATTATACTTGGCATTTTCAGACAAACGATACTATTGATTTAGATCCACCTATTATTAGCCATATGGACAATTCAGATAATGTAAATATTGATCAAGACATTACAGTCAATTTTAATAAAGCACTGATGGCCTCATCCATTAAGACAGACTACATTGGTTTTGTAGAGTCACCTGCTACGCCGGTTAATTATTGGCTATCACTTAGTGATGGGTCTAAAAGTATAAATATATTACATGATGACTTAAGCCCTTCTACTAATTATCTTCCTACTTTATCATCTGGTATTCAGGATCTAGTACAAAATTGTTGGAATCCTTGTGTCTGTGAAGATCCGGGCGGATCTTGTAGTTGTGATATGGATGATAGCCCTGATTGTCAGCTTGGGCAGCATTGCGAAGGTGATCCTTTATAAAAAAATTAAATTAAAATAAAAATGATTAAGCGAGTCAGTTATCTTTTATTCAGTCTGAGCATATTTGCCTTATATAAGGTAAATTTTGCTTTAGCTCAAGCCGAAGACATAGGAATTGATGCTTTGGATAGTGTGAATTTAGGCAGAGCAGAGCTGACAGACACCATCGCTCAATTGATCAATGTGTTCCTGGGCTTTCTGGGAGTCATTACTGTGATTTTGATCATCTATGGCGGCTGGATGTGGATGACTTCTCAGGGTAGTGCTGAAAAAGTACAAAAAGCTAAATTGATTTTGACTAGTGCGGTTATTGGTCTGGTTATCATACTGTCCGCTTATGCTATTGCTCGTTTTGTATTAAGTAATATTTACGATGCCACCTATGGAGATCCAGTCATAATCATACCAGATGATCCGCCACCTTTTACGCCTAGTTGTGGTGTTCCATTAGACCCTAATACAGTTAAGGTTTGTACTATTAAGCCGGACAACACTGGTGGTCCAGCTGGTCAGTATATCACTATCGAAGGTTGGAATTTTGATGCCTATGGGGCTAATAGTCAGGTTGTATTTGACGGCCCAGAAAATGCTGTAGCCGAATTAGTTTCTTGTGGTGGTGTGCCTCGTTGGGAGTGGGCCTTTGCTAGCGGAGCGCATAGTTATTATCGAGTCAAAGTGATTATTCCTGATATTATACTAGGTAATTATAAAGTAGAAATTCATGCTGATGATGGTAGTAATGGTAATTATCCAAGTGACCCCTTATCTTATTTTGAAGTTAGAGCTGGTGAACCAGGTCCAGGTATTGCTTGTATTGTGCCAAATGAACAATTTAGAAATTTACGGGTAGACATAGAAGGTGTTAATTTCGGTGATATAGATGACATTATTACCATGAGTGGTTGGGATAGTGCCAGTGAAGAGGTGATTAGTATTGATTTTTCTGATTGGACACATTGGTCTGATACTTCGATTGGAGGTGCCAAAATACCAGAGACTGCTTTGGCTGGTGATTTGACAGTGACGGTTGGAGCTTTGACTAGTGGACCAGAGTATCTCAAGGTTTTTTGTAACGATTCAATATTGGATTGTGCTTCTGGCTGTTGTGCCGGGCATGCTTGTGTGGATAATGCTATTTGTTTGGCTTATTCCGGTGTAGATGAAGGACCTTTTATTGAAAGTCTTTCACCAAATGCTGGCGCTGAAGGTAATATTATAACTATTTATGGCTCTAATTTTGGTGATCTGCCAGGCAGAGTTTATTTTGAAGATTTTGATGGTAATGGAATAGTCGCTAACTTAGATATTAGTTTATTAAACCCAAGTTGTTCATCTTTATGGACAGAGCAGGAAATTTTAGTAGAAGTTCCACTTGGAGTTAAAGATAATAATGCTAAAGTTTGGATAGTAACAAATGAAAGTGAAGAGAGTAATGCTAAATTTTATGATGATAGCGTTGGTCCATTGCCAGGAATTTGTTTGGCTGACCCAAATCACGGAGCTTTTGGTGAACAAGTAGTACTACACGGTATTAAATTTAGTGCTGGCGACAAAGCTTCTTTTGGTGGCATTGTTGACCATAACACAAATATTGTAAGTGATTTAAAAGCTATTACAAAAGTACCAAATGTTTCACCGGACGAAACAGGTGTTTGGTTAAAGACAGTGGCTAGCTTATTAAGTAATGCCTTACCATTTACAGTAGACGCTGTGGCTGGTGGTGATCCGGTTATTCATGAGGTATCTCCAAATTTAGGACCAAAAGGACAATATTTAACGGTTAGCGGTGCTAACTTTGGTAACACCCAAGGACAATTAAATTTTATTAACATAGATTCTACGCCAGGTGATTTTGATTTTCCACCACAATGTAGCGATTCTTATTGGCAGGATGATAGTATAGTAGTTAAGGTGCCAAATATTCCAGATGATGCTTATAAAATTCAAGTCAAAAGAAATATAGACGGTAAAGAGAGTAATTTGTACGATTTTACAGTAGAACTTGGTACGCCAGGTCCAGGATTATGTGCCTTGCAGCCAGATAATGGTCCAGCCAATGGTCTGTTTGGTGTAAGTTTGTACGGTGATAATTTTGGTGCTGATCTTGATCAGGTGTTTTTCTTCGATAGTAAATTAGCCGGCATTAATTTTTGGGAAGATAATCACATCAGTGCTCGCACTCCAAATGGAGCAGTGACTGGTCCAGTGGTAGTCAAACAGTCAGGACAAACAAGTAACGCTTTAAATTTTGCAGTGGGTTCTTGTAGCATTGATGGAGACTGTTCAGCTGGTGATGAATGTTGTACACAGGATACTGGTAATTATTGTGCGCTAGCGGGCTCCTGTCCAGGCTCCAATGCTTGTACCTATACTTGGACAGTGACTACTGCCGCCGCACCTTTTGCTTTGCAAGAAGATTATTTGTGTGAAAATAACTTACAATCCCCATCTCCTTGGCCAGATGCTGTGCGTGGCGAAGAATCAAGAGATGCTTATTTGGACACCAATATTGTTGGTTTATTTACTAGAGATGCAGAAGATGCCGATTTTAGTACAGATAATATCAAGGTGTCTCTTTGTAATGTTGGCGGAGAATTTAATAATATGAGCTGCGGTGCAGATTTAGCAGGCACAGTATCCATCATTAATCATAATAGTGATAATGAAGGATTTGTTTTTAATCCAGAATTCGATTTGGATCCTAATACATGGTACAGGGTTGAATTAGATATTTTTCATAGTGAGATTGGTGGTGATGTTTGGGATGGTAATAATTTTAGTTGGTCTGATGGCACTTCCGGTAAATGGCATTTTAGAACGCAGGATGCTTTATGCGAGGTGTCTGATATTCAAGTTACACCAAATATGAGCCCAGCAGCAGACGTTTATGTTGGGCACACTAGAGATTTTTACGCTACACCAATTGGCGATAACTGTAATATGTGTGGCTCTGAATATAATTGGGATCTGTGGGACTTACCTGATGGACATGACGCGGGTAAAGCAGATATTGTTTATCAAAATATTTTAAACACAAATATATCGCAAGCTCGTTTAAAGGGTTTACAAGTCACAGAAAATGATCCAGCAAATCCAGTTGTAGAATTATTAGCTGGTTTAGATGGGTTCCATGATCAAGTAAAACCCAAGATTAAAGACGCAATTTTAGATGTTATTGATTATGGTCCAGATTGTACAGAATCTTGTATGAATGCTTTGGTCTGGGCTACTTTTAACACTGATATAAATCCGGCAACCTTAGATCGATCTTATTTGCAAATATATGAGTGTACAGATGAAAGTTGTACTTCATTGGCTGGTGGTAATTTAACCACTCATTTAACATTGTCTGACCCACAAACAGTGATAGCTCATCATGCTAATTTTGACATAGATACGCATTATAAGGTTTTTGTTAAAGAAGATGGAATAAAAAATATTTTAGGTTATGGATTGGCAAATGATTATACTTGGGATTTTGCTACCAGTGATGGTCTTGAGTGCCAGGCTGATAGAGTAGAAGTTAGTCCAGCTAATAAATTATCTACTATCTGGAATGAAGTTATTAATTATACAGCCATACCTTATTCAGCAGTAAATAGTTGCGCGGTAGACGGACAGGCTCTTGATCCTAGTGTTTATGATTGGAGTTGGGATATAAATGCTCCAGTAGTAGCTAGCTTAGCTGACCACGGCACCTATGAAGCAGTAGTGACAACTTTGTCTAATGGTATAGCTAATATTAAGGCGGTTATTACAGCAGCTCCTGCTTATGATCCGGCTAGTGTTGGCTTGCCTGGCACAGCCATATTAGAAGTGAATCAAGCACCAGAGGTATTTTATGATGCTCCTAAGGTTACAGATAATTCGCCAACTACTCCGGCCTGCATTAATTCTGCTATGAGAGTACGGTTTAATATGCTCATGGATAATGTAAGTCTAGATTCAGGAATTGAGCTATATGAAAAATCTTTGGTAGCTGGGCCAGGTTGCGTGCCTTCCGGAGGTATTCATGTTTGGTGTCCAGTTGATGGTGATTTGAGCACGCATGTCAGTAGTGATCAAACGGTGGCCACTTATTATCCAAATGATTTATTACAAAAAAATCATGACTATTTAGCTATAGTTCATGAGACAGTACAAAGTACTCGGGGCATTAATTTAGATCCTCTTATTTATAACATTGATTTTGATGATGACGGCAATTTAGATGCTTATTATTGGCCATTTACTACTCATGATCAAATATGTCAGGTAAGCTTTGTAACTGTTGATCCTCATCCAGATTTATTTACTTGTTCTCGTAGTAATTGTCCTGATGATATAAATGGTGGTTTAGCTGGCAATCAACATCAGTTTACAGCCACGGCCTATGATACAGAAGGAGAGGTTTTAAATATGTCCACTTATCAATGGACGGAAAATAACAATTTATTAGATTTAGTTAGTGAAACAGGCGATAGCATTCAAGCTACTGCCTCAAATGATAATGGTATTACTCATTTGATAGTGGAAGCTAGTGATCCGATGTCTGGTTCAGCCGTAGGACAATCATTAGTGACTTTGGCATTGTGTGAGAATCCGTGGCCAAGCGACCCAACTAATTTCCCATATAATTTTGATAGTTCTCCATATAATTTTAGCACTCACTATTGTCAGGATTCTGGCGTTGGTGGAGAAACTATCCTCCCTTATCTACAAGATCCTATTATCAAGGGACCAGACGGTGGTTTAACACTGGAAGAATTTATTTTCGTCGTTGACCCTGCTATTACAGCAATTACCAATCCAAATTTAGCCAAAGAAACAGAATCATGGTGGAAACGTCTATTTGGTAGCTTCAAGAATAAAGTTTTAGCTATACCAGCTCCTCCAGATGCACCGACTAATTTAGAAATGGTAGCTAACTCTAGTGAGGGTGTAGTTTTAAATTGGCAAGATAACGCTGATGATGAGGAAGGATTTAAAGTTTACCGTAAATCAAGTACCGTTGACTGGATAGAAATAGCCGAGGTCAGTGCAGCCGCAGCTAACCCAGTTGAATTTACAGATACTTCAATAATTACTGGTGAAGTTTATAGCTATCGTGTGATTGCTTACAAATTTGGTGTGAATGGATCATCTGATTATAGTAATACCGTTACAGTCACAGCAGCAGCTTCTGCTATAGATGTTATTGGTGTACGAGTTATGTCTAATGCAGGACATTTATCAGTACAAGATTGGTACAGTAAATATGCTCCAAACCCAGGAGCCAATGGGCAGCTACTTGAGGTTGATGGCTATGAAGCCTTGCTAGTCGGTAATACAGCCTATATTGGGGCTGCTAATGTTAGCGGTGCTATTTATACTAATATTTATATAATTTCACATAGCGTAGGAGCTAGAGCCTCTACACAAACAATATTTAATAACATGTTGCTCAACATGCGATTAAGCATAAATATAGTCAGTCCAAATGTTTGTTTAGATGATCCAGAGAGATCTTGTCAAAGCAAATTTGATTGTGCAGACTTAGATATTGTCACATGTCGTGCTGATGAGCTTAAGTTGCGTCGAGATACTAAACGTTTAGCTGATTTGGTTGGTATTAAAAATGAATTAGATATTTATGGCCAATTATACAAAGCTTGTGATAATAATAGTAGTATAAGTTGTACAGATAATAGCCAGTGTCCAATTGGTGGTGAGTGCGTACCTTATTATCCTTTATTAAACGCAGGTACTTACATAAATGGCATGTCAGTTTCCAAGTGGCCTTCCTGGCAGCAAGAATTTTCTCAAGTTTTATCTACAGTACTTCCTCCGGATCCAATTAATCGTTTTACTGGTTGTCCTGAAAACACAGATCCAGATACATGTTGGGATGAATTACATAGTGCTTTCTATTGTCCAGCTGGATCTCTGATTTATTTGTATAAAAAAGAAGCAGCTGTGGATAGTTATTCTTTGGATGCAAATTTTGAATTCGATTACGGAGGAATTCAATTTAGAAATTCTTTAACACCGACAGTTGATGTTCGCATCCGATTTGATAATGACACCTATTGTCAGGATGCCAGCTTGATAGGTGACCCTGCAGCTACAACAGGTTGTGGTAATGGTATTGTGGATCTAGATGGTCTAGACGATATTCTTGGCAATGAAGATGATGAAGAGTGCGATGGTGGTTTTAGAAATTTATGTGACGCGACTATTAACAATGAAGATTGGTGGAATGAGCAGCTGGGTGGTTGTTATCCGCCAGGTACTTTAGATGAATTTGGTAATTTGATTGAATGTACTTGGTATGAACCAGAGTCAGATTTGACGCCTGCTCAATGTGGTAATTTTTGTGGAGACGCCATCATTCAAGCTGATTATGAATTATGTGAACCTGAGCCTTTTGGTGATGATAATGGTAATGGAGTTTATGATGTTGGCGAACCTTTTTCCGATAGCAATGGCAACGGAATTTGGGATAATGATTTTGGCGGCATACTTTATACTTGTGGTGATAGCAGTATTCCATCGTGTGGTAGTTGTATGCCTGTTTGTGATGATGGAGCCTTAGCCACTGCTTGTGGTGATGGTTTTTGGGATGCGGCAGCAGGAGAACAATGTGATAGTTCAGCTGATCCGGATGGTTTAGCAGGTTGGAGTTGTACGGAAGGCGGTATTATTTTATGTGATACTTGTCAAAGAGAGTGTACCGTTGGTGACCCTTACGATGGTTCATGTAATGATGGTAATATAGATGATCCCGCTGAGGAATGTGAACCAATGAGCTATGTGGCTCCAGATACTCCAGCTGAGTCTAGCGCTGTTTGGCAATATGCCTGTGGTGCTGTGGCTGGGCCTGAAGCTTGTATGTTTACAGGAGGTTGGTGTGGTAATGGCCAGCCAGCTAATGGGACTTTTGGTGAAGAATGTGATTGGTGGCTATATCCAGTGCCGACTCCAGCCCAATCCCATGTAGATTGGCAATATTCTTGTGATAGCACTAATTGTGTATTTGAAAGTGGCTATTGTGGCAATGGTAATTTAGACCCTGGTTTTGAAGAATGTGATTGGGACGGTTATGTATTGCCGACTCCAGCCGCTTCACATGCAGATAATCAATACGCTTGTGGTAATAACGCATCCGGAGTTAACGCTTGTCAATACATTGGTGGTTATTGTGGCGATAGCGATCCAACTGGTATTGGTGAAGAATGTGATTGGAGCGGCTACATTGTACCAACTCCAGCCGCTTCACATGCAGATAATCAATACGCTTGTGGTAATAACGCATCCGGAGTTAACGCTTGTCAATACATTGGCGGTTATTGTGGTGATGGAGATATTAATGGTCCAGAACAATGTGAAGGTGCTACCGCATCTTGTGTAGAGGCTGGGTTTATAGCAGGAGCTGCTACTTGCACAGCTTGCTCTATTGATAATACTGCTGCTTGTTGTGATATAAATGCTCTAAATGCCAAGTTTATGGCAGATGATGATTATGAGCTATTTGTTAATGGCACCTCTATAGGTACTGGAAGTAATTGGGAGGAGTGTGGTGAAGGAGGCGATGATAATCATGGTGCTTGCGAATTTCATTTAGATATAGACCTCACAACAGATAGAAACGTCATTGCTTTCCATGCATGGGATACGGCTGGTGGTCAGCAAGGTGTGATAGGGTCATTTTCATGTCAAAGTTTAAGTTGCCAGAGTATTTGTTATAAAGGTGCAGATGCGGGGAATATGTGTAGTGATAATGGTGATTGTGATGGTGATCCGGCTGATCCAAATGATAATGGCACTTGTATTCATCCCGGTGTAGCAGAGGACAAAGCTTGTAGTTATAACGTTAATTGTGGATTTGACAATATTGATACTCCAGGAAATGAACGTTGGCATGATGGTGCTGATCCAGGTGGTGATTGGGAGCATAAGCCCAGCCTTTGTTTGCCTGGTGATTAT
>CAZXZY010000007.1:2233-30988 GCA_964645825.1 uncultured Gammaproteobacteria bacterium | reverse complement strand
ATATATAATGTTAGTATAAAGAAAAATAAAATTTAGTCATGGAACATTTTAAAGACAATCGTCTTGCTAAAGACGCGCTGCATATTCTATCGATGCCATTTATTTGGGGGGTTGTGCCATTTTTATTTTTTATGGACATAGTGATTGAAATATATCATCATATTTGTTTTACACTTTATGGCTTGCCATACGTAGATCGTTCTAGCTATATCAAAATTGATCGCCAAAAATTATCATACTTAACTAATTGGCAAAAAATAGGTTGCATGTATTGTGGATATGCTAATGGTCTTTTTAGTTATTGGGTAGTTATAGGCGCTACTACAGAAAAATATTGGTGCGGCATTCAACATAAAAGTGATGGTAAATTTATTGCCCCGGCTCACCATAAAAATTTTGCAAAATATAATGATCAAGATGATTTTAACGCAAAATATAAGAACTAATAGTTATCTTGACAATTAGTCAGATTTAAGGTATGATGTTCAACGTCATATTAGTTTATGATCCTATATCCCGGAATGGAAGCCGGGTAGTCACTTAGGCCTTAGCCTGTTTGAAAAATAAATTTAAATTAGGCCCCATCGTCTAGTGGTTAGGACACCAGGTTTTCATCCTGGCAACCGGAGTTCGATTCTCCGTGGGGTCACCATATATAGCAAGTATAGAAATCAAAGTCGAATTTCGAGCTTCTATATCTTAATTAGTTTTTGATTTTTATATTATGCAAGGAATTATCAAAAAATTAACAGACAAGCATTTTGGTTTTATTACTCCAGAAGGTGAAAGTACAGATTTGTTTTTTCACTCAAATGAGTTAGTTGACCTAACCTTTGACGACCTTAATGAAGGTGATCAAGTAACTTTCGAAGTTGCTGACACTCCAAAAGGTCAAGCTGCTGTTAAAGTTGCAAAAGCTTAATTGATTTTTTAAATCAATTATAAAAACCACAGCTCGTAAGAGCTGTGGTTTTTAGGTATAAAATTTAAGCACTTGCCTGCCGGCAGGCAGGAAAGAAAAAACCCGTACTCTCGCGAAAGAGTACGGGCGACTGTGATTGTTGCGAGTTGTTAGAACTCTACTATCCACACACTCCAGATTCCAGGACCGATAATGTTAAACATCATCCCGAATTTGTTGGCGCTGGTTAGGCCAAATTTTCCAAAGTCGTAGTATGGACCCCAAAATAGAATGGGCGTTTTTCCACGAACCCAGGTGTTATCACCAATCAGGCCATAATTAGCCTTGCTAGGTGTAAGCCACTGACGGGAGATCAGCTTGTTTTCTACCGAATCATCTAGACTCAGGCGGTATAGTGTGTAAGTTTTCCAGGTAAGGCCTTTGAGCTTAAACTTAAAGGCTAAGTCGGCATTCAAATAACTTACATCATTTTTATCGTCAATCATTCCCATGCTGGCACCGACGCCAATAGCGAATGGACCAATGATTGGGCCGACTGTGATTGCCATTTCGCTTCCGAAGTTGGAAAACAGATCAAACTTGATATTGTCAGACAGGTTTCCGCCGCCGTAGATGAATAGTGGCGCATCAGGGTAAAATTCAACCCCAATGTAGGTGGTGGTATCTGTTTCTGCGTTGACGCATTGCGCATTTGCAGAAATTGTCATCATCAAAGCAAGTAACAGACAAAAAATCTTCTTCATTTCTTCCTCCAGTGTTGTGTTATTTGAGAATAAATCCGAACAAAATTACAGAGCCGAGCAATCCAACTACGGATCCCCAGCCAAAGACTTGCATCTTCCAGCCAATCTCATTGCCAGTGATGATGCGGTGGCCGTGCTCATCATAATCAGGTGTTTCGATGTGGGTTACCATTATCGTACCGAGTATATTGATGGCCGCCATGCCAATTGTCAGATTATGATATGGCATAAAGTGACAAAATACTGGCAATGGCACGGTTCCTAATAGGAACAATCCGAATAGTGCTAGCACCCTTAGAATCACTTCTGATGTGTTTGTTTTATCACTCATTGTTGATGTCATGATTTTGTCTCCCTTTTCTGAATTTTATTAATTTTTTAATGAACTTTATTAATATAATATTCTAGCATATTTTAGATATTTTGTCAATAATACGCGGTTATCTTTATTTGTTGACTTATTTGTTGTTTTTCTCTATATTTATTAATCTTTTAATAGTATAATATCTTTATGGAAATAGAATATGAAGCTAGCTATCTTAATATAGACAAAGATGAAGTTCGTCAGCGATTAAAATCAGCTGGCGCTAAATTGGTGAAAGCCGAATTTTTGCAACGTCGTTGGGTCTGGCATTTTCCCAAAGGATATGAAATATATGGTTCTTGGGTACGGGTGCGAGATGAGGGCGATAAAATTACTATGAGTATTAAAATTGTTGATGGACGCAAGCTAGAAGATCAAAAAGAAGTGATGATTGAAGTGGATGATTTTGATAGAGCTCGAGAGATTTTGAATTTACTTGGTTGCCAGGAGAAAGCTTATCAAGAAACCAAGCGAGAACTTTGGCATTTAGATGATGCAGAAGTGACTATTGATGAATGGCCATTTTTAGAGCCATTTGTAGAAGTAGAAGCTGCTTCAGAAGAGGTTGTTAAAACAGTATCAAAAAAATTAGATTTTGATTATGCTCTAGCAAAATTTGGTTCAGCAGATTTTTTCTATGCTGATAAATATAATATTAGCATTGAAGTTTTTAATGAACAGACGCCATTATTAACATTTGAAATGGAAAATCCTTTTATATAATGTCTTTATGAAAATATTAGCCTTAGAATCATCTTGTGACGAAACTGCTTTGACTATTTTAAATGCTCAGGGCAATTCTTTGGTTTTAGAAAAGGATCAGGTTTATTCACAAATAGATATTCATCAGCAATTTGGTGGTGTAGTTCCAGAGGTAGCTGCCCGTCAACATGCGGAGACAATTATTCCATTATTAGACGCTAATATTAAATCTGAAGATCAGATAGATTATTTAGCAGTTACAACCGGTCCCGGTTTAATCACATCTTTATTATTAGGCGTTACAGCTGCTAAAACTTTGGCCTATGCTAGAAATATTCCACTAGTTACAGTCAATCACATGGAAGGACATATTTACTCTAATTGGTTATCAAATGACGATTTGGTAAAAAATGCAGATAAATATTTTCCATCTTTGGTTTTGATAGTCTCTGGTGGTCATACAGAATTAGTTTTGATGAAAAATCATGGCGATTATCAATTATTGGGTGCAACAGTTGACGATGCGGTTGGTGAAGCTTTTGATAAAGTAGCAAAATTACTTGACCTTGGATATCCTGGCGGACCGATCGTCAGTCAAAGAGCCAATAATGGCGATTGCAGTATTTATGATTTACCTCGGCCGATGATTAATTCTGGTGACTATAATTTTTCTTTTTCTGGATTAAAAACAGCCGTACTTTATACTTTGGAAAAAAAGAAGAAACTTAATTCTGAAGACGTAGATAATATTTGTGCTAGTTTTCAAAATGCAGTAGTAGAAATTTTACTTAATAAAACCATGAAGGCCACTGATGAATTTGCTGTGAAATCTATTATGTTAGCTGGCGGAGTAGCGGCTAACCAACAATTAAAAGAAGCCTTACAGCAAGAAGCTAGAAAAAAAGATTTACCATTTTTCTTTCCTGAGGTAAAATATAGTGGAGATAATGCAGCGATGATTTCAGTGGCAGCTTACTATAATATTTTAAACAAAAAAAATATTTTAGCTGCCAAAAATATTTTAGCTGCATCACCACAGTCTAATTGGCGCTTATTCGAGACTAAGAAATAATTATGCAAGAATTTATAACCAACAATATAAAAGAGACTAATAAAGTGGCAAATGATTTAGCTACTAATTTAGAGTCAGGGCAATTAATCACTTTGTCTGGAAATTTAGGTGCTGGTAAAACAGTCTTCGTCAAAGCATTGGCTGCAGGTTTAGGCATCTCAGAAACTATCACTAGTCCAACTTTCGTTTTGATGAAAAGCTATAAAGTGGAGTATAAAAAAATTAAACAACTGATTCATGTTGATTGTTATCGTTTGGATGGCATTGAAGATGTGTCAGATATTGGATTACAGGATTTTTTAAACGATCCCCAAACTTTAGTGGTGATAGAGTGGGCTGATAAATTAGACAATTTACCTAAAAAGAATAGAATTGATGTTAAGATAGAGTCTTTAGGACAAGATAAGCGTAAGGTTGTTATTACTTGACTTTTTTGCTTAATTAGTGTATAGTGCAATATTATCATTCGTTCATTCAAACTGACCTGAGTCAGTTTTTTGATTCAAACCATTCACAGGGCAAACTTTGGCAGGAGGAGCACTTATGAGGTGTGGAGCATCAGGTAGGGTTTTTATGGTAACAGAGACAGAAACAAGGTCTCTGAGGAAACGAGGCGCTGATCTTAGTGATTTGACGCACGATGATGTGCAGGGAGTCGTGCGACGACGGATAGAGCGGAGCGAGGCTAGAAAAGGCAAAAAGTTCAGCGAGCTCGGTAAGCACGCTCAGCGACACTTGAAAGAAGACGCAGATCTAACTGGTTACCCAGCAGTGGAGTGTTGTCTAACTGGCCGAAATTACTGGATCACCAGCATTAATGGTGGTACGATCTTGGTCAGAGATCATCGAAATGATTCGAACAATCTACTCTTTGATCGGTGCAAAGTCATTGCTTGATCTCATGATGGTGAATTTCATATCCGTCAGCTTTCCAGGAAGTTGGCGGTTTTCTTATTGACTAAAGTACGTAAATATATTACTTTTATAGTATAAGTAAATATAAAAACACTTGATCCAAGATTCATGTCACTTGGGGAGTTGCTGAAAGAAATTAAATTTTAAAAGTAGATTCAGTCGGGGTGCGCCCGTTATAGCGTAAAAATTAAGCGTCTCTTATTTAAGAGAAATTAAGGTGGTACCGTCGAGTAAGACTCGACCCTTAAGCGCAAGTATTTTGCGTTTTTTATTTTTTAAAAACACCTTCATGAAAAAAGAAACATTTGAGATGCCCAAAGCTTATGAGGCAGGTAATTATGAAGACAAAATTTATCAAGACTGGGAGCAGTCTGACTTGTTTAATCCCGATAATCTAAAAGCCAAAGGCAAGGTCTTCGCTATTTCTATGCCGCCACCAAATGCGACTGGTGTTTTGCATTTAGGACACGCAGCAGCACTAGCCTATGAAGACTTAATGATCCGTTATCAGCGGCTTCTTGGTAAAAAAACTTTATGGCTACCGGGCACCGATCATGCCGCTATTGCTACGCAAACCAAAGTAGAAAAGATTTTAGCTGAAGAGGGTACAGACAGACATGCCTTGGGTCGAGATAAATTTTTGAAGAAAGTAAGAGAGTTTGTATCTGGCTCGCAAGATACTATTAGAAATCAAACTCGTAAGATGGGCGCTAGTTGTGACTGGTCTCGAGAAGCTTATACTTTTTCAGATGATTTATCAAAAGCTGTAAATGAAGCCTTTACTCGTATGTATAAAGACGGCTTGATTTATCGAGGGCATCGTATTGTAAATTGGTGTCCACGTTGTGGATCAACTTTGGCTGATGATGAGGTTGAATACAAAGAACAACAAGCAAAATTATATTATATTAAATATGGACCATTTATTGTAGCTACCACTCGTCCAGAGACAAAATTAGCCGATACAGGAGTTGCTGTCCATCCAGATGATCAGCGTTATCAAAAATATATTGGTCAAGAGTTAGAGGTTGATTTGGCCGGACATAAAATCAAAGTAAAAGTTTTTGCAGATTCCGAAGTAGACCCAGAATTTGGTTCTGGTGTAGTTGGTGTGACGCCAGCTCATAGTGTCATTGATTTTGATTTTGCTCAGAAACATAAATTAGAAGTTATCAAGCTTATCAATGAAGATGGCAAGTTATTAGAATCTGGTGGCAAGTATGCTGGGCTAGAAGTTTTAGTTGCCCGAGAAAAATTTGTTAAAGATCTAGAGAAAGCGGGGCAAATAAAAAAAATAGAAGATTATCAAAATAACTTATCTATTTGTTATCGTTGTCAGACTCCGATTGAGCCACTTACTTCTGAGCAATGGTTTGTAGCAGTTGATAAAAAGATTCCAGGCAAAAATAAAACTCTCAAAGATTTGGCTATTGCAGCTGTGAAAAGCAAAGATATTAAAATTGTACCAAATAAATTTGAAAAAACTTATTATCATTGGATGGAAAATTTACATGACTGGTGTATTTCTCGTCAGATTTGGTGGGGACACAGAATTCCGGTTTGGTATACAGACGAAAAAGAAATTATTGTTGCCCGTGACGAAGCCGAAGCTAAAAAATTAGCCAAAGACAAAAAACTAACTCAAGATCCAGATACATTAGATACTTGGTTTTCATCTTCTTTGTGGACCTTTTCTACTTTAGGCTGGCCAGACAAAACTAAAGATTTAAAAAATTTCCACCCAAATCAGGTAATGGAAACTGGTTATGATATTTTATTTTTTTGGGTAGCACGGATGATTTTAATGTCTGAATATTTATTAGACACCAAGCCATTTGATACAGTGTATCTACATGGCATGATTCGTGATCAGAATGGTAAAAAAATGTCTAAGTCAAAGGGCAATGGTATTGATCCTTTGGATATGATAAATAAATTTGGCACGGATGCTTTGCGATTGTCATTAATCATTGGTTCTGCACCAGGAGCAGATATGCGCTTATATGAAGATAAAATTGCTGGCTATAGAAATTTTGTAAATAAACTTTGGAATATTTCTCGCTTTATTTTTGGGCAAGTAGATAAAATTGAGCGAATTAAAAAGGTGCCAAAACCAAAAACTTTGGCAGACAAATGGATTTTGTCAGAATTTCATAGCCTAGTTATTGAGATAAATAATGATTTAGCAAATCATAAATTTTCTCCTGCTGGCGAAAAGCTGTATGAGTTCACGTGGTCAAAATTAGCTGATTGGTATTTAGAAATTACTAAAATAGAAAAAAATAAAGATCAAATTTTACTTTATATCTTAGAAAGACTATTGATCATGTGGCATCCATTCACGCCATTTGTGACAGAAGTAATTTGGAAAGAATTTAAGACAGGTGATTTTATTATGATAGCTGATTGGCCGCAGGCTAAAAAAATAGATAATAAAGCTTTAGGTAATTTTGCAGATTTACAGGATTTAGTTACTCAGATAAGAAACATCAAAGCTGAAAATAAAATTTCGCCAGTAGATTTTGTGGATTGTTATTTAACTAGCAAGGTTTTGTCCAAAGATGATTTGCAGGTAGTGGCTCAATTAGGACGTGTTACTTTGCGTGAAGAAAAGATAGATGGTCAGAAATTTGCTACTGCGCATACCCAAGGCCAAATCAATGCTAATAAAGCAATGACCGAAAAAGAAAAGAAAGATTTAGAAAAATATGTTAAATCCATGGAAGCAAAGCTAAAAAACAAATCTTTTGTAAGTAATGCTCCGAAAAATATAATAGAAGATAATAAAAAAAGACTAGCAGAAGCCAAGAATAAATTAGTAAGTAGCTAATAGATAATAAAACAGGCTCCCGCATCGCGGGAGCCTGTTTTTAAGTTTAATTTAATCTTTAGCTTTACTGAATACTTCTTCTAGAGAGGTTACTCCATCTTTAGCTTTCAATATTCCATCTTGCAACATGGTTATCATGCCGCCTTCAATTGCTTTTTGCTCTAGTTCATATTCAGAGACATTTCCAGATAAGATCATTTTTTCTATTTCTGGAGTCATAGTCATAACTTCATAGATGCCAATGCGTCCTTTGTAGCCCAAGTTGTTGCACTTATCGCAACCTTCAGCTTTAAAGAATTTTAAGTTAGAAAGATCATCTAGTTTAGCACCAGATTTTGGGCTGATGGAATTTAAGTTATTCATCACTTCGGTCATTCTTTGGTTGTCCACTCGGTCTTCTATACGACAGTCAGGGCATAGTTTACGAATTAACCTTTGGCCAATAATAGAGTTGAGCGATGGAGCCAGTAAGAATGGTTTCACGCCCATAGCTAAGAAGCGGGGAATGGCACCAGCTGCTGAATTAGTATGTAAAGTGGAAAGCATTAGGTGACCAGTCAAAGCAGCGTTGATGGCTGTATCAGCAGTTTCCAAGTCTCTAATCTCTCCAACCATAATGATATCTGGGTCTTGGCGCAGGATAGCGCGTAAACCTTTGGCAAAGGTATAGTGGTTGATTTTTTTGATTTCACCTTGAGCAGTCACTGTATCGCTCCCGTCCTGACTTTCTACTTGGCTTTGGACAATACCAGCTAGTTTGTATTCTATTGGATCTTCCAGAGTAATAATTTTGGTATCAGGAGAGTTTAGTTTATTTAAAATAGCGTATAGGGTAGTAGTTTTACCAGAGCCAGTTGGTCCAGTGGTGATGATCATGCCGTTTGGTTTGCTTACTTCATTATTAAGGTCATTAAAAGATTTTCCTCTTAGGCCTAGTTTTTCAAATTCCAAACCAATGCTAGCCGATTTTAATAAACGCATAACAATGCTTTCTCCATAAGTAGAGGGGATGGTAGAAACTCTGACATCAACTTTATCTTTTGCAAGGTTAATAGTAAATCGTCCATCTTGTGGTTTGTCGACGATATTTAATTTTAATCCAGAAAGTAACTTGATGCGAGAGGAAATTTTACTCCAACTATCTATCGGCATTTGAGCTGCGTTTTGTAATACGCCATCAACACGTAAACGAGCTTGAATATTTTTTTCTTCAGCTTCTAAATGAATATCAGAAGCGCTAAATTGTAAGCCAGCTGCTATGATTAGATTTAGTGTTTCAGTAAGACCAACTTCTTTTAATAGCTCATTGAGAGAGTTTAAATCTTTTAGTTTTCCATTAAATTTTTCTAAGTCACTTTCAGTGATTTGTACACCATCCACTTGTTCAATGTTGGGAATTTTATCATAAATTAACAAAGCTTTTTCTAAGCTTTGTTGCGAGACAAGATAAAGTTTAACGCGGGCATGGTATTTGTCAGCCAATTCGGATACCATGGTGCTAAGTTGTGGGTTATCAGGGTTAGTGGAGGCTAAACGCATTTCATCGCCAGTATAAATAAAACAAACGGTTTGCAAAGCTTCAGCAGATTCGCGTGGTAAAATTTTTATCGCTTCTTGAGAGATGGGAAAACCACCCAAATTAATATAAGGCATGTCTGTTTGAGCAGCGTTTTGTTTTACGCCCTCTTCTTTGTGCTCTTCTTCTAGTGATGATATTTTTTTGGCTAGTTTTTGTTTAGTAGCATCATCACTGATGTTTAGATTTTGTTTTATTGGAGAAATGTCCATAATGTTTAATTTAACATTAATATTATACCCTTTGTTTTACCTCTAAGTCAATCAAAAAAGCAGAGAATTTTTCAACTTCTGCTTTTTTATTTTATACTTTTATAAATATTATTTGGCTAAGCGAGGTAGGTGTTTTTTAGCTAAGCGATGAGCCTTACTTTCATTTTTACCACGACTTGTTAAGCGGATGAAAACTTCTGTCCAGACGATTGTATAATAAGCGCCAAAGAAAGATACTGCCGCTAAGAACAATAGGATAGCAGCTAGTGAGCCAACTATTAGTAGTAACCAGAAACCCAAAGCGCTTATTTGAGCTACGATGTAGCCTAAGATCAAGAAAGGGGTGATGATGAAGGCTAAGGCACTGATTAGAGCTATAGTATAAACCAAGGTGAATACTAATAAGGCTAAAGCGTTTTCTAAACTAATAATCCAATTTACTCTAAATAATCTCCAAGCATTGAAAAAGGCTTGAGTTACGCTTTGATTTTTTAAAATGATATAAGAAGCTCCGTAGCGGGTAACAAAAGAAATAATAACGGCTAGTGGTATTAAGACAAAGAATACTATTATGGCTATTATCAAATTTATTAAGCTGGCACTTTGACTAAATGATAATAGGTAGATAATCGGCACAACCACGCCTACTATGAAGACAAAGCTTATTAGCTTATTCAAAACATTCATGCCAAATAGTGGCCAGAATTTTTCTACACCGGCTTGTAAATTATAAACCAAGTTGTTTTTATCGTTTTTCTTATCTCCATTAGCGGTGGCTTTGATAAGAGCACCTTGAGAAGATATGGCCATGACCAGAATGACCGCAAAGAATAAAAAAGTTCCCAACAACATCACCAAGGTTGGCATTTTATCCCAAGTCATATCTGCCGTAGCAAAAGTTTGGAAGATATTCAGCCAATCTAATAGTGTGGTGGAAACTATGTCGCTAGTTTCTAAATTGGACAGCACTTTGAAATCACCAGTCAGCCCTAGAGCAGACACAAATAATCCAAAGAATAATACGTACCAATTATTTTTTATTATTTGCCAAGAACGCAAATAAACTTTTCGGTAGAATGAATCCATATTTTTATTTTAAATTTGTTTTATTTTTCTTTTTTATTCATTTATATTATACAATATTTTTACCAATAATAAAACCCCCTCAAATGAGAGGGGGTTTTAAAAAAGTTATTTTACAATACTTTCAAATTCTTCTTTTTCGATTGTTTCTTTTTCTAATAATGTTTCAACAATTTTTTCCATCTGTTCTTTGTGTTCTGTTATGACTTTGCGGGCAGTTTCTGCTGCTTGATCGACATATTTACGAATCTCTTCATCAATCATTTCAGCGGTATGTTCACTATAATCTCGACGTTCATGAATTTCTTTTCCTAAGAATACTAGTTCGTCTTTTTTACCTAGGGTTCTTGGTCCGAGTTTTTCATTCATTCCAAATTGAGTAATCAGACGTCTGGCAATATTAGTGGTTCTTTCTAAATCATTGCTAGCTCCAGTGGTTACTTCTTTAAAATAAATATTTTCAGCTACTCGTCCGCCTAACAAGACAGCCATTTCATCGATGAAGTCAACTTGACTATGCATCTTTTTGTCTTCAATTGGCAGGTTAATAGTATAGCCAGCAGCGCGACCACGAGAGACAATGGATATTTTATGTACTGGGTCAGCGTTTGGTAAGTAGTGAGCTACGATAGCGTGACCAGCTTCATGGTAAGCTGTTATCTTTTTTTCTTTTTCAGATAACATATGGCTTTTTCTCTCTGGTCCGAGCATTACTTTTTCTATAGAGCTTAAGACGATTTCATTAGTTAAGGCTTTTTTATTTTGTCGGGCAGTCATGATAGCTGCTTCGTTCAAAACATTGGCCAGGTCTGCTCCAGAAAACCCAGGAGTGCGTTGAGCTACTTTTTTTAGATTTACATCCTCATCCATCGGCTTTCCTTTGGCGTGGATTTTTAAAATAGCCTCACGATCTTTGATGTCTGGTACATCAATGATAACTTGTCTGTCAAAACGACCAGGTCTTAATAAGGCAGGATCCAGTACATCGGGACGATTAGTAGCAGCTAAAACTATGACGTTAGTTTGATTGTCAAAGCCATCCATTTCGGTCAGGATTTGATTTAAAGTTTGTTCGCGTTCATCATGCGATCCACCAAGGCCCGCGCCACGTTGACGACCGACAGCATCGATCTCATCAATAAAGACGATACAAGGGGATGCCTTTTTGGCTTTTTTAAACAAATCACGAACTCTGGATGCGCCAACACCGACAAACATTTCTACAAATTCACTTCCTGAAATATGGAAGAAAGGCACTTTAGCTTCACCGGCTACAGCACGAGATAATAATGTTTTACCAGTACCAGGACTACCCAATAAAAGCACACCCTTAGGAATTTTAGCTCCTAAAGAAATAAATTTTTGTGGATTTTTTAAAAATTCAACAATCTCTTGTAAATCATCTTTAGCTTCTTTAGCGCCTGCAACATCTTTGAAGTTAACTTTGATTTTTTGCTGATCAGCTAGTTTTGCCCCGGATTGACCGAAGGTCATGGCGCGGTTGTTCACTCCGCTGACCTGACGCATCATAAACCAAATAATTCCGATGATAAATAAGGCTGGAATTAAAAATGGTAGCAAATTTGTAAACACAGTACCTTCAGAGGGATCGTTGGCTATAGTGATGTTAAGGCTGTTGATTTTTTCTGTTGGTACTTCATAATTTTTTAATAAAGTACTCAAAGACTCAGTAATTTCTTTTTTACTGATTCTAGTAGTTTGATCTGTGAGGGTGATTTCTAATTCCGTGCCGGCTACTTTTATGCTCTCAACTTGGTCGTTATTGATCTCTTGGACCAATTGACCGATACCAATCTCTTCTACTTTGTCTAGTTGATTATTGTACAGGCTAAAAATGCCAGCAATAATTATAAACACTAGAAAAAAGATGGCAAAATTTTTAAATATATTTTTCATAAAGATAGAAGTTAATAAATCTTATTTTTTGTCTTCCTCTTTATCTTTAGCTGGTTTTTCTTCCTTAGCAGGCTTCTCTTTTTTATCTTCAGTTTTTTTCTTAGTAGCCTTTTTTTCCTTCTTCTCTTCTTTGTCTTCTTTGGCTATTTTCTTTTCCTTCTTCTCTTCCTTAGCTGGTTTTTCATCCATTCCCTTAAGTGATAAACCTAGACGATGTTCTTTTGGTTCGATAGTTAGAATGACAAATTCATACTCTTTACCAATAGTAACTAGTTCTTCAGGTTTACTTACTTTTTTGTTACTTAATTCAGAAATATGAACTAAACCATGGATATCTCGATCAAGTTCTACAAAAACACCAAAAGGGTTTACCTTTAAAACTTTGGCTTTGATTTTTTGACCGATTTTATATTTTTTGGCTACACCAGCCCAAGGGTCTTCTTGTAATTTTTTGATAGATAAAGAAATTTTAGTGTTATCAATTTCGATAATTTCAGCAGTAACCTCATCTCCAACTTTGACAATGTCACGGGGATTGTCGATTCTCTGCCAAGCTAGCTCAGAAATATGAACCAAGCCTTCTAAGTTGTTATCAAATTCTACAAAAGCACCAAAATCTACTACGCCGGTAATCTTACCAGTAACCTTGTCACCAATTTTAAATTTAGAAACAGCTACTTTTTGCTTTTCGTCCCAAGCAGCTTTTTCAGAAACGATAAGTTTTTCTTCTTTTTCGTCTACATCAATAATCTTGGTACGTAAATCTTCACCGATGAATGATTTTAGGTGAGTTAGGATTTTTGATTTATCACCACCTTCAATACGAGGGTAGTGTTCAGTGGTTAATTGTGAAACAGGTAAGAAACCAATGACATTACCAATTTTGACCATTAGGCCACCTTTATTGGCGTCAATGACTTTGCTGTCCACGACAACGCCTTCTTTATTTAAATCTTCCAAACGAGTCCAAGCTTTTTTATGTCCAGCTTCACGAAAAGATAATTCCATGTAGCCATTTTCATTTTCTAGATCGATAACAGTAGCATTAGCCGTGTCATCGATTTTTAAGCTAGATGAATCGTCTGATTCGTCATAAATTTCTCTACCACGGACGATACCAGTGGTTAATCCATCCAAATCTAGATAGACTTCGTTTTTAGACATGCTAATCACTTTTCCCTCGACCAAATCACCGACTTTTGGCATGTTGACGGCGCTTTTGTCTTTTAATAGATCAGCCATAGCGCTAACTACGGTTGATGTGTTGTTTTTTTCTTCAGTCATTTAATTATTAAATGTTAACCCATCCATAATGAACGCTAAACAGGGGATGAGTCCGCAAAAGCTATTAGTATTTATTTGCTTTTGAGGTTGAATTAAATATTATTTAGCTGCCTTACATTACCACAAACAACAAAATAAATCAATAGTAGCCACTTTTGAGAAAAAGAAGCTATTTTGTCCAGTAAACAGGGCTTTTTAGCCGGTTTTTTGTCTTTACTTTAGAGCCTATTTATGCTAAAATTAAGTCGAATTAATCAGTAATAATTGAGTGATTTTTATGCAGATTTTATGGCAAGGATATAGCTATTTCAAGTTAGTAAATAGCCAACAAACAGTTTTATTAAATCCATATAGCTTAGATAAAAGTGTTAAATTTAGCAAGGTCAAAGCCGATTTAGCTTTGTTCACTAACACTAAAGAATATGTGGCTAGTAAGATGAACGAACAAACTTTTGTCATCGATGGACCAGGTGAATATGAAGTTAGCGATGTATTTGTCTATGGTCGCCAAGTAAATGGTACCAGTATTTATTTGCTTGCTTTTGATGATTTAAAAATTGCTTTCTTAGGAGAGTATGGGCATCAACCACTATCTGATAAAGATTTGGAAGTAGTAGAGGGTGCAGATATTTTGATTTTGCCAGTTGGCGGAGGAGACTTAACTACTGCCAAAGAAGCAGTCAAGATTATAAATCAAATAGAGCCTCGTATTGTCATTCCTAGTTGTCACAAAGCTGGCATGGGAAAAATCAAAGCTGATGACATCCAAGTATTTATCAAAGAATTTGGTGTGAATCCAGAAGAGCTAGATAAATTAAAGATTAACAAAAGAGATTTACCCCAAGACGATGTTAAATTGCTTATCTTAAAACCACAAAAATGATTTTACACGATCAAAACAAAAATAAATTTGTCGGCTTGGTAGTTTTAGTAGTACTATCGGTTAGCTTTGTTGTTTGGCAATGGCTAGCTTTTTCTCCTTGGCAAAAAATAGAAGCAACGTCAGAAAATGATGTATGGAACACTGTTTCTAAAAATACTAGCGAAGCTTTAAAACACGTTAAGACATCTTTTAGCTTAGCCGCGTATCATATTGATAATTTAAAAGCAGAACTTAATAAAGAACACAAACAATCACAGCTTTTGGAAGCAACCAAGCAGTACGTTTCCGAGAATAAAGCTATTCAAGAATAAAGATATAGATTATGCCAAAAAAAATTACAAGTAAGAAACCAAGTAGAGAAACAAAAAATTCAGCAGATGCTGTTAAAGAAGCATTGCGTGGAAAAATAGAGGATCTTTCTATTGTTCATGAGATGGAAACATCGTATTTAGATTATGCAATGAGTGTTATTGTTTCTCGTGCTTTGCCAGATGTCAGAGATGGCTTGAAGCCAGTTCATCGTCGCATTTTATATGCGATGTGGAGCATCGGCTTAAAGCACAGTGCCAAGTTTAGAAAATCTGCCACTGTAGTTGGTGAGGTTTTAGGTAAATATCATCCACATGGTGATGCGGCTGTGTATGAATCCATGGTGCGTATGGCTCAGGACTTTTCTATGCGCTATCAATTGGTTAACGGTCAAGGTAACTTTGGTTCTATGGATGGTGATTCGGCTGCTGCTATGCGTTATACCGAGGCCAAGTTGCAAGCTATAGCCGAAGAGATGCTGTTTGATATTGATAAAAACACCGTAGATTTTGTACCAAACTATGATGGTTCACACAAAGAGCCAAGGGTATTGCCAGCTAAATTACCTAATCTATTATTAAATGGTACAACTGGTATTGCAGTTGGTATGGCTACAAATATTCCACCACATAATTTGGGCGAACTAATTGATGCCGTAAGCTTATTGATTGAAAAACCAGATTCAACCATCGATGATTTATTAAATCACGTTACTGGGCCAGACTTTCCTACTGGCGGTGTGATTTATGATCAAGAAGCCATCAAAACCGCTTATGCTACTGGTCGTGGCGGCATTGTCATGCGTGGTGAAGCAGAAATTACTGAAAATAAAGTTGGTCAATTTCAAATTGTCGTTAGCTCTATTCCTTTTCAAGTTAATAAAGCTAATTTGATCGAAAAAATTGCTCACTTAGTTAAAGATAAAAAAATTGATGGCATCAAAGATCTGCGCGATGAGTCAGACAAGGACGGTGTTCGCATCGTGGTCGATCTAAAGAAAGATGCTTATCCAAAAAAGATTTTAAATAATCTTTATAAACATACTCAACTACAAGAAACTTTTCATGTAAATGTTTTAGCTTTAGTTGATGGGTTACAGCCAAGGGTTTTGACTTTAAAAGATATTTTAGAAGAGTATATCAAGCATCGTCAAGATGTTGTTATTAGACGTACTAAATTTGATTTGGATAAAGCTAAAGATCGTGCTCATATTTTGGAAGGCTTGAAAAAAGCTTTGGATAAAATTGACGCAGTTATTAAAACCATAAAAGCCTCTAAAGATAAAGAAATTGCCAAGGCTAATTTAATAAAGAAATTTAAATTATCTGAGCGACAGGCAGTGGCTATCTTAGAAATGAAATTACAGAGTTTAGCCAACTTAGAAAGAATGAAGCTGGAAAATGAACTCAAAGACAAACTAAAATTAATCAAAGAGCTAGAAGCTATTCTAAAAAGCAAAACTAAAGTTTTAAAGATTATCAAAGATGAGCTAGCAGCCTTGCGTGATAAATTTGCTGATGATCGTCGTACTAAAGTAGTGAAATCTGCTATTGATAAAATGACTACCGAGGATTTGATTCCAAATGAAGCGGCTATTATTACTATGACACATGATGGCTATATCAAGCGTGTCGATCCAGAAAATTTTAAGACTCAGTCCAGAGGTGGTAAAGGCGTTATGGGGTTAACTACCAAGGAGCAAGATGAGGTAAAATTTTTCTTTACTACCAACACTCACGCTGATTTGATGTTTTTTACTAGTCGAGGACGAGTATTCCAACTTAAGGCTTATGAAGTGCCACCTCAAAGCCGTACTGCCAAGGGACAAAATATTGTAAACTTTTTACAATTAGCTCCAGAAGAAAATGTTTCATCAATTTTACAAAGTGAAGACTTTGCTGCTTTCAAATATTTTGTCATGATTACTAAAAATGGCATCATCAAGAGAGTAGCGATGGATCAATTCAATAATGTCCGTCGTTCAGGATTGCTTTCTATTAAACTAAAAGAAAATGATGCCTTGAAATGGGTTCGTCCTTCTAGCGGTAAAGATGATATTGTTTTAGTGACCTTACAAGGGCAATCTATTCGTTTTAAAGAGTCTAAAGTTAGAGCCATGGGTCGATCAGCGGCCGGTGTACACGGTATTCGTTTGAAAGGTGAAGACGAAATCGTTGGTATGGATTTGATACCCGATGGCAAAGCAAGCTCTGATGAACAATTGTTAGTTGTCATGACACACGGCTATGGTAAGCGTACTGGTCTTAAAGAGTATAAAGTACAGGGTCGTGGTGGTTCAGGTATTAAAACAGCTCAGGTGACAGCCAAAACTGGCCAGATTAGATCAGCCGGCATTGTCAGTAAGAACATGGAAAATGAAGACATGATTATCATTTCCAAAAAAGGACAAGTTATCCGTACACCAGTCAAAACAGTTTCTACTTTAGGTAGAGCTACTCAAGGTGTGCGCTTGATGCGCTTCAAGGATCCGGAAGACGAAGTATCATCCGTTACATTTATTTAATATATAATTAGCGAATAAAAACCCCGTCATGTTTCGTATATTATACGATTTAGCGACGGGGTTTTTTGTCAGACAGCGATGCTGCCAACTGCTTTGAACACATTGATCCTCCTCACCCGATTTTTGGGCACCTTGATTCTGAGAGCATTGTTTCGTTCATCTTCATGATCGAAGGAAGCGATGATGATTTCATCGCGAAGTACATCAATCAGTCGGCCTGGTAGTCGATTAATTACGGCTACAAACGACATTGAGGGAGGTGGGTGGAACCATAATTCTCCCTCACCATGGTCATAGCGGAAATAAGCGTTGTTTTGAAGGCATATTTCTACTAGTTGGCCTTTCCATCTGAGTAGCTTACGGTAGTTCATTTTTAACCTCCTTTCATAGGTTAAAATAGGGCGTGTTCAATATATTTAAGGAGCTATTTATAGTTTGAATATAGTGGATTTTGTGTATTTAGTCAATTATGATCAACTTGTAAAAAGGCCTCCATCATGATAATCTTTTCTTACAGATAGTTTTATGGAAGAAGATAGAGTAATTGCTCCAACTGAACAAAAACAAGACAAAACTTGGGATTTAACCTTGCGTCCGCAAGCCTTAGCTGACTACATTGGACAAGAACAAGTCAAAGCTAATCTCGATATTGTTTTACAAGCTGCTAAAGGCCGTGGTGAACCACTTGACCATGTTTTGTTATTTGGGCCCCCGGGCCTAGGTAAGACCACACTGGCTCATATCATCGCTAAAGAAATGGGAGTGGGCATCAAGATAACCGCAGGGCCTGCTATTTCCAAAGCCGGAGACTTGGCGGCGCTAATCACCAATCTTCAGGAAGGAGATATTTTGTTCATTGATGAGATTCACCGTTTACCAAAGATCATAGAAGAAATTTTATATCCTGCCATGGAAGATTTTGCCTTGGATATTATTTTGGGTAAAGGTCCATCAGCTCAAGTTTTACGTTTAGATTTACCGAAGTTTACCATCATTGGAGCCACTACTAGATATAATTTAATATCTTCTCCTCTCAGAGATCGTTTTGGTGTTACTTTCCGTTTAGATTTTTATAATCACAATGAATTAAACACCATCGTCAAGCGCTCAGCTGATATTTTGACCACCAACATCGCCGAAGATGCTGTAGTAGAGGTTGCTGGACGTAGTCGAGGTACGCCGCGTATTGCAAATCGTATTTTAAAACGTGTTCGTGATTATGCCCAAGTCAAAGCAGACGGCGATGTTACTATTTCTACTGCTCATGATGCTTTAGATTTGATGTCTATCGATAAATATGGGCTTGATGAACTAGATCGTAAACTATTAAAAGTAATTATTGAAAGTTATAATGGTGGGCCGGTTGGCGCTAATACAATTGCCGCCGCCTTACAAGAAGAAGTTGGTACTATTGAGGAAATAGTTGAGCCTTATTTAATGCAGCTTGGATTATTAGCTCGTACTGCTCAAGGCAGAGTAGTCACAGACAAGGCTTATCAATATCTGGGGCTAGAATTGCCCACAGATAATAAACTATTTTAATATGAAAAAGAAATTATTATTGCATTCTTGTTGTGCCCCATGTTCAATATATGTTTTGCAACAGTTAATGTCCGAGTGGCAAGTAACTGTTTATTTTTATGATCCCAATATTCATCCACGAGCCGAATATATTCAACGACGTGATGAGATGAAGGGATATGCTAAAAAATTAAAGATTACATTTATAGAAGGACCTTACGATACCTTCAATTGGATCCAAAAAACTAGAGGTTTAGAAAAAGAACCAGAAAAGGGCAAGCGTTGTACTATTTGTTTTGATATTCGCTTAGGAGAGACAGCACGTAAAGCTAAAGATGAAGGTTACGAAGCTTTTGCTACAACTTTGACTATTAGCCCCCACAAGGATGCTAAACAAGTTAGATTGGTTGGTCAGAAAATAGCTGAAAAATTTGAAATAGATTTTCTAGATCGAGACTGGAAGAAAGACGATGGCTTTAAAATAGCTTGTAAGCTTAGCAAAGAAGAGGGATTTTATCGACAGGATTATTGTGGTTGCTTTTTTTCCAAAAGAGATCGAGATTTAAAAGCGAAAGCATGAAGATAGATTTATTTGATTATCATTTACCAAAAGAGTTAATTGCTCAAACCCCAATCTCGCCCCGTGATCACTCACGGCTTTTAGTTTTAGAGAAAGAATCAGGAAAAATAGAGGATAAGCATTTTTATGACTTACCAGATTTTTTGAACGCAGATGACGTTTTAGTTTTAAATGAAACTAAAGTCTTTCCAGCTAGATTACGAGGCAAGAAAAAAACTGGTGGTCGAGTTGAAGTGTTTTTAACCCATAAAATCAATAAACACACCTGGGAGTGTTTAATTGGTGGGCGTGCTTTAAAAATAAATGATAAAATTTATTTTGCCAGCCTCGCCGAGTCTAGGCGGGAAGTAGACTTACAAGGCGAGATTATTAAAGATATAGATGGCAAAACCAAGCAAGTTAAATTTAACTTAGCTGACGAGGATTTTTTACAGCTTGTAGAAAAAATTGGACATACTCCTCTGCCACCATATATCAAAACGGAGGATAGTCGGCAAATAAAAAAAGACTATCAAACAGTCTTTGCAAAAGATAAGGGCTCGGTGGCAGCTCCTACGGCGGGTCTTCATTTTACTCCTGAGCTTTTAGAAAAAATAAAAGCCAAAGGCGTGGAAATTTTAACTGTAACTTTGCATGTTGGCTTAGGAACATTTGCTCCTGTGGAAGTAGATGAGATTGAAGAACACCAAATTCACAGTGAATGGGCTAGCATTTCAAAATATACAGTTGAAAAATTAAACGAATTAAAACAGCAAGGTAAAAATATCGTTGCTGTCGGCACTACAGCCGCAAGATTATTAGAAGCTTTTACTAATGATCAAAAAAATTTAGTGGCCGGAGAGAAATGGGTGGACATTTATATTTATCCAGGATATGAGTATAAATTTATTGATGCATTAGTTACAAATTTTCATTTACCGAAGAGTTCTTTGCTGTTTATGGTCTCAGCTTTAGTAGGACGTGAAAATGTTTTGGCAGCTTATAAACATGCAATAGCAGAAAAGTATAGATTTTTCTCTTTTGGTGATGCCATGTTTATCACTCAAAAAATTAAGCAAAAGAAAAAGGACCCTGCATAAGCCCTAAGCAAGATCCAAACCTCCGTGTTTGATTGTATTTTATTGTAAGAACAATATTTTTCAGTTTGTTAGTAGCCAACTTATATATTTATGATTTCTGTGCGCTTTTCTATGAAGAAGCGCTGTTTAGTTGTGCTATTAAAGCAAGAAAAATGACGGAATGAACTATTACTGATTATAGTATAGCACATCTGACAGATTTGTCAAGCAAAAACTGGCCACAAAGCCAGTTTTTTATGTTTAAAATATTTTTTGCTGTAATTTTTTAGTTAAAATGAAAGTGAACAGTGTCTCCATCTTGCATAACATATTCTTTTCCTTCCATACGCATGTGTCCTTGATCTTTGCTTTCATTCCAGCCACCATCGTCTAATAGCGTTTGCCAATTTACAACTTCAGCCCGAATAAATCCTTTTTCAAAGTCAGTGTGGATCACTCCAGCTGCTTGTGGTCCTTTAGCGCCAGCTGTAATTGTCCAAGCACGAGTTTCTTCTGGTCCGGTAGTCAAAAAAGTAATTAGGTTTAGAAGTTTGTAGCTAGCAGTGATCAAATTATCTAAACCGCTCTTAGCAATTCCAAGTTCAGTTAGGTAATTTTTTACTTCTTGTTCATCTAGTTCAGCTAATTCAGATTCTAGCTTGGCACAAATGGCGATTACATTTTTTGGTAAGTTTAAATCTTTGCCTAAATCATCTTCAGAAATATTATAAAGATAAATAATCGGTTTGATGGTCAAGAGATTTAGCATTTTCAAGATTTTAAACTCCTCATCTTCCCAGTTTTCGCCATTCAAAAGTTTATTGTCTTCTAATAAAGCTTTTGCTTTTTCGGCCACAACTTTTTCTTTGTCTAATTCTTTTTCATAAGCACCCTTCATTTTGCTAATAGTTTTTTTAAGGTGTTTAGTAGTGGTTTCTAAGTCAGCTAGAATTAATTCTAGGTTAATAACTTGTTTATCATCTTCAGGATCAATTTTGCCATGCACATGAATGACGTCATCATTTTTGAAATAACGAATTACCTGGACAATGGCGTCTACTTCTCTGATATGAGATAAGAACTTATTGCCCAAGCCTTCTCCTTCAGACGCGCCTTTGACTAAACCGGCAATATCTACAAATTCAATAGCAGTAGGAATAATTTTCTGAGAACTAGAAAGTTTAGCTAGCTTATCTAGCCTTTCATCTGGCACAGCCACCACACCAACGTTGGGGTCAATGGTGCAAAAAGGGTAGTTAGCTGCTTCAACTTTATTTTTAGTAAGAGCTTGAAACAAAGTAGATTTTCCTACATTTGGTAAGCCGACAATTCCTAAAGAAAATGACATAAATTATTTTTTAATACCACCAAATTAAAGCATAAAAGAAAGCCCTCTGTCAATTCAGACAGAGGGACGTTTGTGTCATGTTTGTATCATCTACGAAATAGACGATAGTAGAAGATAATAACCCAAACAATCCATAGTATTATAATTAATGGAGTCAGCACAAAGGCGCCAACTAGCATCCAGGTTAAAGAATTAAAAGGAAGGAAGATGGTCAGTGTTATTAGTATGTTGCAATAAAGAAATTTTTTGGCTGGCACCATTTTCCACAGCAATTGCGCCCCTAGTTTTTTCATTTTTCCTTCCCCCAAATTAATGAACATTGAGATTACTTATATTATCATATGTCAAAAACAGCAATTAGCCAAGTTTGGGAGTTTGCGGTATAATATTTTTACTATGAAGAAGATAGATTTTCAAAAAGAACTAAATGACGAGCAATATAAGGTGGTCACTGCTTCCCAGGGGCCGCATTTGATTTTAGCTGGCGCTGGATCAGGCAAGACCAGAACCTTGGTTTATCGTGTGGCCTGGTTGATCGCTCAAGGTGTGAAGCCTGATAAGATTTTATTGTTAACTTTTACAAATAAAGCTGCTAATGAAATGAAAGAGAGAGTTCGCAGTCTTTTGGATGTTAAGATAAACGATAAACTGCCAGTTTGGGGTGGGACTTTTCATAGCATTAGTAATCGTCTACTAAGAATCTATGGTCATCACGTTGGTGTTGAGAGAAATTTTACTATTTTAGACACAGAAGACAGCAAATCTTTGCTCAAAGATATTTCCAAAAGTTTTTTGTCTGTGCTTCCACAAGGAAGGCGGCCATCAGTAAATATCTTGAAAGAAACGATTAGTTTTTCTATTAATTCAAACATTAAATTAGCAGAAAGTTTAGAAAGAAAGTTTTCTGAATGGTTGCCTTTGGTAGAAATTTTTGAAAAAATTGCCACTGAGTATAAAAAAAGAAAGAGAGCAAGCAATAGCTTAGACTTTGATGATTTATTGTTGTATGGCAAAATGTTATCTGAACATCCAGATGCAGGTAAGATGTTGGCAAAAAAATGGGAGTATGTTTTAGTAGACGAGTATCAAGACACAAACACTCTGCAGGCACAGTTTGTCTATAATTTAGCCAAAGAACATCAAAATATCTTAGTAGTTGGTGATGATGCCCAAAGTATTTATTCTTTTAGAGCGGCTGATATTCAAAATATTTTGGCATTCCCCAAAGTTTTTGAAAAAACTAAAACTTATAAATTAGAAACAAATTATCGTTCCACGCCAGAAATTATTGCTTTGGCAAATTTGGTAATTGCTGAAAATGTAAATCAATTTGAAAAAAATCTTCAATCAATTAATCCTCAGTTTATTAAGCCAGAGTTAATAGCTCATCATAGTGGCATAGAAGAGGCTCATTGGATCGCTAATCGCATTGAGGGTATGTTGGCTGAAGGCATAGAAGCAGAGGAGCTCGTGGTTTTATTTAGAGCGGCTCATCATTCACAGAACTTAGAAATGGAGCTTAATAAGCGAGGAATAGCCTATCAGATGCGTGGTGGTTTGAAGTTTTTTGAGCGAGCTCATATCAAGGATATTATTGCCTGGTTGAGAATATTAGCTAATCACAAAGACGAGGTTTCTTGGGGAAGAATCTTAAAGTTATATCCAGGAATTGGCCCAGCTACTGTTCAGAAGATTTTTAAAGAGATAGCTAGCTTGGATGATTTGAAAGACTTTGATAAATTAGAATTACGCATATCAAGTGCTGCTGCGGAAGGCTGGCAACAAGTTGCTAAAATCTTGGTCAATATCGTTAATCAAACAAAATCTAATCCAGCAGAGTTGATTAGGCTTTTGCTAGAGGACTACAAAGATTATTTGACACAGCAGTATGCAGATTATCGTCAGCGGCAAGATGACTTGGAGCAGTTTGCTATTTTTGCTACTCGCTATCAAGATCTTGGTGAATTTTTGAATGAAGTTAGCCTGCAAGAGAATTTTCAAGTTGATGATCAAGCTCAATCTGGCATTATATTAAGCACCATTCATCAGTCTAAAGGCTTAGAATGGACCGGAGTTTTTGTAATGAATGTTACTAATAAATCTTTCCCACATCCATTGGCTGTTTCTGAGGCTGAACAAGAAGAAGAGCGTCGGTTATTTTATGTGGCCATTACTCGCGCTAAGCGACATTTGTATTTGAGCTACCCTCTTTCTGAATTTAAATATAGTGGCTATCAAGCATTAAAACCAAGCTCATTTTTATCTTCGCTGGATAGTAAGTTTTTAAACTTTAATGATTTAGCTCGATCGGCTACTTATCAAGATGATGATATTGGCTATTCTATGGATGATTCAGCTGGAGAATTTTGGGATGGTGACCAAACTAAAAAAAGAGGAATAATAAATCCAGGAGAATTTTTACCAGACATTGATGAATGGTAGAGTATAAAAAAGAGTAAAATTTACTCTTTTTTTAATAGGGTCAAAGTGGTAGAATACATACATGAAACACTTTAGGTTTATTGAGGATAATTTTAAAAATAGATTAAGATTAGGAGTGTTTGCGTTTTTAATTTTGTCTATTTTTAATATTTGCTTTACTTATAATACTAATAATCCACGGGCAACGCATAAAAGCTTGGGGGCTGGCGATTCAGGGGAAGACCTTATTGGTTACGGCGGCGATTGTTTAGTGAGAGATGATTCATGTCAATTAACAGTAATTAATTTTACAGACATTAATGTAGCCAGAGATGAGTTTGTAAGTGTTGAAATGCAAGGTTCTAATTGTGATGATCAAAGAATAAATTTTAGTTTATATCAAGGGCAAAATATAATCCATTCTTTTGAACAAAACTTTGGAGATTTTTTATATCCTTTATTGATGCATGTTGATGAAACAGATTTTTCTACAGCTTCTTCTGAGTTTTATTTTGAAGTTGCCCCGACAAATAATATTTGCGATAGTAAGCTCAGTAACACAATAACCGTTAGAAATGAAGAGTCTAATCATGTTAAAATACAGTTTCCTGTTTACAGTGTGAGAGGCATGGATGTATATCATCTTGATGGAAGCAAAACAAGTTATGATGATTCTGAGATCGATGACATCATCTCTTTTATGGATGATAATTTGGATTTATCTTTGCATGGGAAGCTGTATGACGATTCAGATCAAAAATATCTTTTAAAAGATTATTCAGATAAGCCATCGATTATTTATCGTTCAGCTAGAACATTTCCAGATTATTATGAATTAGGATACACATCTCATCTTTTCTATAATGAAACCCTTGAAAGAAGTACTCATGAAGATTGGTTTGTTCATAGTGATGGGTTAGAATCACATTTTAATACAAGACTTGTTAGGTCGTGTACCGCAGGAGTAGCTTATAGGATGCTTGAGGACAGTGTAAGCGATTGGGGTGATTTCTTTTCAAGTTGGACCCAGTATTATATGAAAGAAGATAGTCTGTGGGATGGGGTTTTTTATGATAATTCTGGTGGTGTTATTTCCCTACATCGGGAGCATGGTTATCATGTAATCGATGAATCTGCATTTGTTGGGTCAGATGGAATAAGCATAAGCTTGGACAATGAATTATATCTAGCAAATGATTGTGAAATAATAACAATTGTCACCGAATCTGATCCAGAGACAGTTCTTGAATATTCTTCTGCAGAGGACAATACGATTACTTTAACAAATTCTTTGCCACAAAACACAGATGTATTGGTGACTTATTACGGAATAGGAACTGTTCCTCAAAATAATTATGATACTCAGTCTAGTAAAATAGAATACATGCTTAGTCAGACAAGAGAACAGCTTGGAAGTAGACTAATGGTCTATAACGGGGCCATTCCAGATTGGGCTGATGCACAAGCAGAATTTCATAATTATGTTGACGGCGCAATGCATGAAGGAGTGTTTCATGCACCATGGTATGGCATGGACAGGGTACTAGATAAAGATGATTGGCTAGAACATCTAGAAAATATGAAATTAATTGTTGATAGAGGAAGTATGTTTCTTGATCAATCAGGAATTGATACGGTTAATTATGGCGGTGCAACAGAAGAACAAGTTCAGCAGATGGCAATGTATACTTTTTCTTCATTTTTACTTGCAAAAAACGAAAGGTCCTACTTTCATTTTAACGTAAGGCCTGGAAGTTTTCAAAAATTTAAGTATTTTGATTATTGGGACACAGACATTGGCGATGATCTTGGTGATTATTATATTTATGGCAATTTTGATGGAGCAGAAGTTTTTGCTCGTGATTTTGAAAATGTTTTAGTTTTGGTTAATCCGGATGAAACATCAGCAACGATAAATTTAGAAGACGATTATCAAGAATTGAATGGGGAAATTATTAGTCAACTTACTATGCCAGCAAAAACTGGTGCAATATTACTGCGTTATGTAGAGAGTCCAGA
Source organism: uncultured Gammaproteobacteria bacterium (assembly GCA_964645825.1). Lineage (GTDB taxonomy): Bacteria > Patescibacteriota > Patescibacteriia > UBA1558 > GWA2-36-10 > JABIAL01. The sequence goes on along the minus strand of CAZXZY010000007.1, from coordinate 4,705 downwards.
GCCACTTCCAGTCTCTTGCTCAGACAATATTAAAAATGGAAACGAAACAGGAATTGACTGTGGTGGATCTTGTGCTAGCTGTGACGATGGTAATGGAGAGGTAGTAACTCCACCACCGAGTCGAGTGTGTGGAAATCATATAGTAGAATCTGGAGAGCAATGCGATGATGGAAATATCATCAATGATGATGGTTGTTCTTACTTATGTCAGACAGAAGAGGGGCAGCAGGCTACTTATACGAGCACCATTTTAGATATTTTAAAACCACAGGGGGTTTTAGTTAAAACAGGTAATGATCCCAGAGTGCATTATGTTAATGAAGACAATGAAAGATATTATATTCCAAATTTAGCTACCTTTCATTCTTGGTTTGATAATTTTGAGTCTCTTCAGGTTATAGATTCACTAACCCTAAATAATAATTATCCTTATCAAGGTAGGTTAACAGTTCGGCCGGGTAATTTAGTTAAATTTGATGAATCAAATAAAGTTTACGTCATAGAACCAGAAAAGACTTTGCGTTGGGTTACCACTGGCGATATTTTTCAAGAATTTGGTTATAATTTTAATAAGATTATTCATTTGCCAGCAGAAGACTTTGATTATTATAGTTTAGGGGAGACTTTGAGTTCTTCAGACAATCATCCTACTGGACAAATATTAAAACATGGAGATTATCCGCAAGTATTTTATATTGATGACGGTACAGAATATTGGATTAAAGATGAGACCACATTTTTATCTTTGGGTTTAAAGTGGCAAGATATCATTACTATTCCGGTTCGATATTGGTATAATAGAGTTATGGATGGACTGAGTTTTAGGTTGAAAGATTGGTAGGGGTGTGTTAAAATATTGTCTATGCAGAAAGATGTAATAGTTTTAGATTTAGAAACACAGAAAACATTTGATGAAGTAGGTGGTCATCAAAATAATCACCTACTAGGTGTTTCCGTAGTAGGTGTTTATTCTTATAATCTAGATAAATATCGAGGATTTAAAGAAGAGGAGTTTGACGAGCTTTTAGAGCTATTAAAAAATGCTGAGTTAGTAATTGGTTTTAATAGCAAGGCTTTTGACTTTCCAGTATTACAGCCTTATATTAAAGATTTTGATTTGTCTACTATTCCGCACTTAGATATTTTAGAAGAAGTAGTTCATGCCTTGGGTCATCGACTTAAGCTTGAGTCTGTCGCTCAAAGTACTCTGGGCTATGGTAAATCTGGTTCGGGACTCGATGCTATTGTTTATTATCGTAATAATGAATGGGATAAACTCATTAAATATTGTTTAGACGATGTCAAAGTTACTAAAGAGGTCTATGACTATGGTTTGAAACATGGACATATCTGGTATCATAACGGTGGCGTTAAAACAAATATAGTCTCTAGATGGTTTAAATCAGGCGAAAAAACAGTTGCTCAACAAGTCAAAGAAGCCTGGCAAGATGGTCAGCAAGTAGAGATTGAATACATGGATGAAAAAGGTGAAACAACTATACGTAAAATAGACATTCAAAATATACGTGGTAGTAAAGTTAAGGCTTTTTGCCACCTCAGAGATGCTCTTAGAATGTTTGATTTAGATCGGATCAAGGCAGTTAAGACTCTTGGTAAGATGCAGAGTTTTCAAAATACTTTAATATAATTAAAACCGCCATTAAGGCGGTTTTTTAGTTTGACCATTTTTTATCATTGTGTTTAACTATTACAATAGTCTTTGTTCATTAAACAATCAAAATAAGGAGCAGACAAATGTCTATAAAAATCGCAATTATTGGTGGCACGGGAATGGGTCAGTTGTTGGGTTCTGGCGAAATTAAACGTATTGATACGCCATATGGGCCAGCTAGTATTCATCAATTGTCAGTCGATGGTAAAGAAGTTTTATTTGTTGATCGTCATCATTTGGAGCCAAGGCACGAAGGCGATTCTGTAATTTTTCGCTTACCAAATCAATTAAACCACAAAGCATATATGTATGCTTTGTACAATGCTGGTGTACAGTTTGTAATTGCCGCTTCAGCAGTAGGCGGTATCAATGGTCCTAATGACATTGATGATCTCGAAGTCGGATCGATTGTAACGCCAGAAGATTTCATTGACTTATCAGGCGGGCCTTACACTTTTGCTAGAGAAGGAGACCTTGTTCATGAGGAAGCTTTCCACCGCTCACCTGTAGACATGTTTTGTCCGGTGCTGCGAGATCTGGTTGCAAGACATGTTGATTGTGCTGGAGGAATTTTATCTTGTGTAAAAGGTCCTCGTTATGAGACGCCAGCTGAGGTACGCGTGCTTTGTGATCAATTTCATGCCAATTTTTTGGGTATGACCACAGCGGTCCCAGAGACAGTTTTAGCTCGCGAAGCAAGTATGCATTATCTTTTATTTGGCACCGTGACTAATATGCCTTTGGAGGGTCCACCAGCTGATGGTGCTGAGGTGAAAGAAGCGATTAAGCGAGCGCAGGCT
>CAZXZY010000007.1:0-2223 GCA_964645825.1 uncultured Gammaproteobacteria bacterium | reverse complement strand
GATCCACATCCTTGCCAATACAGCTCCTGAGTTTGAGTGTGAATGTATAAGTTCACCATCTGTCTTTGAGCTCTGTAAGTAAGGTGGCGAGCAGAAGATTTGATTTAAAAACCCCGGACATCAGTCTGGGGTTTCTTTTTATTTATTTGCAAGTTTTAAAGTATTGTATAAAAGCATAGCTACTGTCACTGGACCAACGCCGCCAGGCACTGGTGTGATAAAACCTGCTTTAGAAAATACCGCACTATAATCCACATCGCCGACAATATAGTTGTTGTCTATTTTATTTGTACCAACATCTACAATAATAGAGTCTTCTTTGACCATATCAGCAGTAATAAAGAATGGCCGTCCTACAGCTGTAATTAAAATGTCAGCTTGCAGGCATTTATTTTTTAGCTCTTTATCATCAGGTGTTAGGATGGTTGTTTTTACTTGACGATCATTTAATAATTTAGCTAGAGGTTGATAAAGAATTTTATTTTTAGCTAATATTAAAGCTTGTTTATCTTTCAAATCTTCTTTGGTACTTTCTATTAATTTTATAATCCCTAAAGGCAGACCAGGTACAAAATTACTTTTCTGATTAATAAAATTATTTATATTTTGAGGATGAAAACCATCTACATCTTTTTCCGGTTTCATAGTCTGGATAACTTGGTCTGTGTCTAAGTGTTTTGGTAATGGTAATTGAATTAATATAGCATCGACGCTTTCGTCTTTATTTAAAAAATTTATTACCTCCAAAACTTCTTCTTGAGGAGAATTTTCTTCTAATAAATATTCATGAAATTCGATGCCCACTTCTTCACAGGCCTTCTTTTTTAAATTTACATAAAGCTTGGAAGCTGGATCATCGCCAACTAGGACTACCGCCAAATTTGGTGTTAGTTTTTTGGTTTTAATTTCTTGATAGATTTCTTGTTTGATTTGTTTGGCAATTGCTTTACCATCGATTATTTCAGCCATAATTTTATAATTCAGGGTAAAGAGAAAAATTATTCATTAGATCTAAAACTTTTTGTTTATTTTCCTCGCTTGCTGTTTTAGTTTTTAAAACATCTATGATTACATCAGCAATCATTTCTATGTCTTTTTCTTTTAATCCACGACTAGTCAAAGCAGCTGTGCCAAGACGAATGCCAGACGGATCCATTGGTTTACGCGTATCAAATGGAATTAGATTTTTATTAGTAAAAATATGTACTTGGTCTAGTAAGGTTTCCGCTTCTTGCCCAGATAAATCTAGTGGAGTAACGTCGATCATTAATAAATGATTATCAGTACCACCTGAGATCATGCGAATATCAGCGGCTCTAAATTTATTTTCTAAAGTTTTAGCATTAGCGAGTACTTGTTTTTGGTATTCAACAAATTCCGGTTGTAAGGCTTCTTCAAAAGCTACTGCTTTAGCAGCAATGATATGTTCTAGTGGGCCACCTTGTAAACCTGGGAAAACAGCCGAATCAATTTTGCGAGCTAGATTTTTTTTGTCATCTGGATGTATGTGGTCTTTTATTTTAGATAAAATCAAAGCGCCACGTGGCCCACGTAAAGTTTTGTGAGTTGTAGTTGTCACTACATCAGCATAGGGGATTGGATCAGGATGTAATTTAGCGGCAACAAGTCCAGCAATGTGAGCCATATCTACCATAAGATAGGCACCAACACTGTCGGCAATTTCTTTGAATTTTGCAAAATCAATTTGGCGGGAATAGGCAGATGCTCCAGCTAAGATAACTTTTGGCTTATGTTTTTCTGCTTGTGCCTTTACTTCATCAAAGTCTATTAGTTCTGTTTTTGGGTCTACTCCATAGCTGACAAAGTTATATGATTTACCAGAAAAGTTTACTGGATGTCCATGAGTAAGGTGCCCGCCATGAGCTAAAGAGAATCCCAAAATGGTATCGTGCAAATCACACAAAGCAAAATAAGCTTCAGCATTAGCTGTAGAGCCTGAGTGTGGCTGGACATTGGCATGTTCAGCACCAAAAAGTTTTTTAGCTCGCTCGATAGCTAAGGTTTCTGATTGATCTATGAATTCATTACCACCATAATAACGTTTGTTTGGATAACCTTCTGCGTATTTATTGGTCAGCACCGAACCAGCTGCCTCTAAAACAGACTGGGAAACAAAGTTTTCTGAAGCGATCATTTCAGCACCATTTCGTTGGCGATTAAGCTCTTTTTTTATAATATCCGCTATTTGCGGATCTGTATTTT
>CAZXZY010000006.1:0-31056 GCA_964645825.1 uncultured Gammaproteobacteria bacterium | reverse complement strand
TATTCAAATGGCCCATAATAGAAAGTGTTCTCTAATAAACGATGAATGTTACCAATATGAATATAATAATCAGGTTTCAGCGTATGATTGGGTTGTGTCCCAAGCTGATTATCAAGATATCATGAATAATGCTAAACAAGAGTGGGGAGATGATTATGAAATGGCAAAATACAAATATAATAATCAAGTAGAGGCTTATGAGTGGGTTATGAATCAAACGGAATATCTTAATATCATGAATAATGCTTTGTCTAAATGGGGTGAAGATTATGAGATGGTTAAATATGAGTATGAAAACCAGGTAGAGGCTTATAATAATTTATAATATTGAATGTCTAGTTTTTCGCTAAAGTCAGCGCGATAATTTTATCAAAACCATTATCTCTCAACACTTTAGCCGCTTGATTTAGCGTTGCGCCGGTTGTTGCTACATCGTCGATCAGAATTATAGTTTTATTAGTCTCAAAATTTATATTATTTACAACAAAAGCGTCACTGACGTTTTTTTGTCTTTCCGCTTTAGATAACTGAGCCTGAGCTTTTGTAAATTTATTTCGTTTTAATAAATTTAAATATGGCACGTTTATTTTTTTACTTAAATTTTTAGCTAAAACTTCAGTTTGATCAAAGCCTCTTTGTCGCTTTTTCTTTTTATGCAAGGGAATATTAGTGATGATAATATTTTCTAGATTAAGTTTAGCTAATTGCTGAGCTAAGATATTTACTAAAATTTTATTTATATTTTGTAGATATTGATATTTAAAAGTCTTGATCAGATTTTGAGTCAGGGGATTGTGATAATCCAAACAAACTAAACAAGAATCAAAATAAAAATCATCTTGGTGATCCCAAGCTTGATAATCTATATCCAAAGTTTTGAGAGTGCCCAGACAATTAGGACAACAAAAAGATCCCTCTTTATTACAGCCCAAACATTTTTTGGGCCAAACAAAATCTAAAATATAATTCCAGATTCTGGACAAGTCGCTTTTCTTCATAAGCTATTATTTAATTGTGAATTTGTCTTTATTGAGACTTACTTTTATTTTCTTTTTATCATTAGTCAAAATATGAGAGGCGATATTGTTGGTGATTTTTTGATCAACCAATCTTTTCAAACTACGCGCTCCTTCTTTGACGGCCTGTTCTTCTTTGACTAAATAATTAACAATCTTACTATCTAGTTCCAAATTTATATTTTGTAATAATAATTTATTTTTCAGTTGTTTGATTTCTTGATTGATTATTTTGCGAGCAGCTAGTTTATTGATTGGCTCAAATATTACTGTGTTGTCTAATCTATTCAAAAATTCTGGCGGGAAATAATCATTGAGTGATTCTAATACTTTTTGAGAAGTATTTTCAAAATTATCAGTCTTTTCATCTTCTTCCATATCAAAGCCCAAATTGGCTTGTTGATTGAAATGTTCTAAACCAACGTTTGAAGTCATCACAATCACACAATTACGGAAATTTATCGTCCGGCCAGTACTATCGGTCAGCTCTCCTTCTTCCAAGATTGGCAACAATAGATTGAAAACATCGCTATGAGCTTTTTCTATTTCATCAAATAAAATTAAGCTATGCGGTTTATTTTTAACTAAATCGGTCAATTTATTACTATCTTTATAGCCGACATAGCCAGCCGGAGCACCGATCAGCTTAGAAATATTAAAGCTCTCGGCAAATTCTGACATGTCTATGCGCAGTAAATTGTGTTTGCCACCAAAAAGATGAGCGGCTAATTGTTTGGCCGTTTCAGTTTTTCCAACTCCGCTTGGCCCTAAAAACATAAAAGAAGCAACTGGACGATTTGGATCTTGCAAACCAGTTTTGCCTTTACGGATAGTGTGAGCAATATTAGTCAGACTTTTTTCCTGACCAAAAATATTTTTGGATAAATGTTTTTCCAAATCAGCTAATTTCTTTTTTTCATTTGTAGTGATAGAGGAGAGTGGCACGCCAGTAATGCGAGCAACAACTTCTTTGATATCTTGCGCTTCAATCAAACCAGTTTTCACATTTTTATTTTTGTCGTGTTGAGCTTTGAGGCGCAACAAAGCCTCTATGATTTCTTCTTCTTGATTTTTATATTTCAAAGCTTCGACATAATTTTCATCCAAAATAGCAGCTCGTTTATTTTCTTGATAAACATTCATGTCTTCTTCTAGTGCTTTGATTTGTTTAGTCAAGCTTCCTTTACGATGTTTGACTTGGAATTTTGCGGCCGCTTCATCTAGTAGATCGATTGCTTTATCTGGTAGTTTTTTATCAGCCAAAAATTTTACGCTAAGCTCAATAGCAGCGCCAATGGCGGAATCTGTAATAGTGACTTGATGAAATTTTTCGTAGTTTTCTTTCAAGCCCTGCAAAATATCCCAAGTGTCCTTGTGATTTGATTCTTCAATGATGATTGGCTGAAAGCGTCTTTCTAGAGCCTTATCGCTTTCTATGTGTTTTTTATATTCTTCAAAAGTTGTCGCGCCAATACAACGAACTTGTCCACGAGCCAGAGCTGGTTTCAAAATATTAGCTGCATCCAGTGAGCCGGCAGTAGCGCCCGCACCGATGATATTGTGTAACTCATCAATGAAAATAATTACATTTTTATCATGTTTTGCTTCATCTAGAATTTGTTTGAGACGATTTTCAAATTCGCCCCTATACATCGTCCCAGCTAAGAGACTAGATAAATCTAAGTTTAATATTTTTTTGTTTAACAAAACGTCAGGTACTTGGCCTTCAGTGATTCGCTTGGCTAGGCCTTCAATAATCGCTGTTTTACCAACACCAGCATCACCCAATAAAACAGGATTGTTTTTCGTGCGGCGAGCTAATATTTGGATCAAGCGATCTATTTCTGCTTGCCGACCGATTACTGGATCGATGTCTAGCTGGACAGTTTTGTCTGTTAAATCAATGGCAAAATTAGTGATGGCTGTATTAGGCATTCGGTCATCCAAAATTTGATCTAATTCTCGCTCGCCAGTCTCTTCTTCATTGGTCAGTTCGTTAAATTTTGAAGTACTCTTGATTACTAGATTTAGATGTTGTTGAATATGTTTGGCAGAAGTTTTGGTTTGTTTCCAGATATCTTGTAAAGTTTCGTCAGAACTTTCAGTCATACCCCAAAGTAAATGTTCAGTACCAATATATTTGTGATGATGTTTATATGATAAGACAACTGCTTTTTCGATAATTTGTTGGGAGCTGACTGATGGTTGCGGCAAAAGATTGGGATTTTGAGTTAGATTAGTTTTAAAGTTTACCGGCTGATCAGCTAATAATGTTTCAGCGATATTTTTTTTCAATAAAACTTCCGAACCCAAAGCACCTTTGGTTTGCGCTAAAGATATTAAGAGGTCGATTGGTTCTATTTCTTCGTGCTTTTTGGCAAAACTTAAATTTTGCGCATTGATCAGCACTTTTTTAAAATGATAAGTAAATTTATTTAGGACATTCTGTAAATCTTGATCCATGTTACATGTTTCTTAAGGCTTTTATTCTGTCAGCAGCTGGTGGGTGAGTAGAAAACATTTTCTTAACACCTTTAGCTGAAAAGGGATTAGCAATGTATAAATGAGCAGTTGCTTTGTTGGCTCGACGAAGTGGCACAGCTTGTTGAGAAATCTTTTCTAAAGCCCCAGCTAATCCTTCAGGATAACGAGTAAGTAAGGCGCCAGAAGCATCAGCCAAAAATTCTCTTTTACGAGATACGGCCAGTTGAATCAACCTAGCAAAGATAGGAGAGAGGATGGCCAAAACTAAACCAACAATTATCATAGCGCCATTGCCTTTGCTATTACTGCTACGACCTCTGCCACCCCAGATAAAACTGCGTAGCATCCAATCAGAAAGCAAAGTGATGATGCCGATACAAACAATGACGATCATCATCAAACGAATATCATAATTTTTGACATGAGATAATTCATGAGCAATTACGCCTTCTAGTTCTTCATTTTCTAGATTATTGATAATGCCCGTGGTTAATGCCACCGAAGCGTGCTCTGGATCACGGCCAGTAGCAAAGGCATTCATGTGTTTATCATCTATAATATAGACTTTTGGCATTGGTAAACCGGCTGTAATGCTCAGATTTTCTACCATTCGCCAGACATATGGATTATCTACTTTTTTGATTTCACGAGCACCTGATTGAGTTAAAGCGACTTTATCACCAGCATAAAAGCTGACTAAGCTCATAATTGAAGCAAAAATTATAGCGGCTGCGACGATTCCCGAGCTGCCACCAGAATATTGGCTCCAAGCCCAGGCCAGTCCAGCAATGACGACAATAAAAATTAGCATTAAGAGATAACTTTTTCTTTTGTTTTGAGAGATTTGTTTATACATTTTATTTATATTATTTTCATCTTAATATAACAATATCTAGTGCTTTATGTCAATCATAAAGATAATAAAAACCGGCCGCGTGAAACGCGGCCGGAAGTTAAGTAATATTAGAATTTTACTTTGACGTTTTCTTTTTCTTTCTCATCGATGGCAAAGAATTCAAAGTCTTTGAAGCCAAGCATGTTGGCAATTAAGTTATTTGGGAAAACTTGAGTCTTGGTATTAAAGTCTCTAACTTGTCCGTTATAGAAACGGCGAGAAGCTTGGATTTTGTTTTCAGTGTCAGAAATTTCGTCTTGTAATTGTAAAAAGTTTTGGGAAGCTTTCAAGTCTGGATAACTTTCAGCAACAGCGAATAAACTTTTTAAAGTTTCGGACAGCATATTTTCTGCCTTACCCTTAGCTTCGGTGCCAGTAGCATTCATGGCATTAGCACGAGCCTCAGTTACTTTTGTCAAAACACCTTCTTCATGTTTCATGTAACCTTTGACTGTTTCCATCAAATTTGGAATCAAGTCATAACGTCTTTTGAGCTGAACATCGATATCTGACCAGGCTTCGGAGACTCTATTTTTCAAACGGATCAGACCGTTATAAACAGCGATCAACCAGCCTAAGATTACGACTACAGCAATTATTAAAATGTAGTACCAGTTCATAGGGTTGTTAGTTATCTAATCTTATTACTAAACTAATTTTGTTGGCAGTAAATTCACTTTGGCCACTAATATTTTCATTAGCAAATGCTTGAGCATTTTGACCAGACTGTAATTCGGCTATAGAGATTAATTCAGCGGCTGGTATTTCAGCGGCTGGTGCTTGGTTAGATCCTGGTAGAGGAGGCAGGGCAGGAAACCTAGGAACAAAAATTTTTTCAAAAATAGTGCCAGCATTAAATTTAACGGTCTTGTCACCATGATTAGTAGAAATGACCAATTTGTCACTTTCTAATTCAATAATTTCACCAGTGTAGCTATTAATTACACTTGGTTCAGGAATTTTTGGTAAAGGTGGTATCAGTTCGTTGGATGGTGCTTGTTTTAAATTTTCAGGGATAGGCGGTAATTTTATTGGCTGAGTTTTGAACGCTGTATCTGGTGCCATATTTTTTTGCCAAATATAGCCAACTGCGCCAGTGACGCCGGCTAGGATAATAACAACTGCTAAGGTTGTAAGTAGTATTTTTTTGTACATATTTTTATTTTATTATTACGCCTTGATTATACTAAATTCATCGATAAAAAGCAATGATTTTTTGTAACAGAAGATAAAATGTGTTATAATATCTATGATTTTAATAAAGATTTGAATATAAAAATATGCAGGAGAAATTTTATGCTCAATGGCATTTAACGTTGCTAGTTTTAGTGGCTGCTACTTTGAGCTTAGTACTAGTGCAAAAAGCAGTTTTTGCTGACTGGCAAGCGCCAGTAGACGACCCGGGTGATAATACAGGTATAAACACGCCTTTAGTTTCGGATAATGAAACTAGTATAGTTAATGTATATCACAATGATATTATTGATGTTAAAGATTTGACAGTTAGTACACTGACGGCTACTAGTACAATTGTAGGGGATAGCATAACGGTTGATGATTTGACAGTAAATGCTACTGTAGATGTTACGGCAACGGATAGTGAAATAGATGTTACTAGTTCCTCTATACTTTCTCCCCCTGTTGTGGGAGGGGAAAATGTTTATGCAATCAAAGCCACAGGAGGTAAAAATACTCAAAACAATGCCTATACTTACGGTTTATATGCTACTACACTATCAAATAGCGGATCTTATCCTAGTTATGCAGTAGCCGGTATTTCTGAAAATGCTGGCGGTGTTGGTGTTTACGGTGTTGGTACAGCTGGTTGGGCTGGTTATTTTGCTGGTCCAGTTGGTATAAGTGGCGCTGTTACTTTAGGTAGTGGCACAACGGCAAGTGGTAATTATTCTTTAGCGGGTGGTGATAGTTCAACTGCTTCTGGAGCTGAAGCCGTAGCCTTTGGTTTTTCTACTGAAGCTTCGGGCACAGATTCTTTTGTAACTGGTAATGAAAGCTATGCTTCTGGTTTTGCATCTCATGCCTTGGGTATGTATGCTACGGCTAGCGGAGATTTTTCTTCTGCTAGGGGCTATAGTGTTGTAGCTAGTGGAGATTATTCTACGGCCTTAGGTTCAGGAATTACGATGTCTGGTACAGATTCAGTAGGCATTGGCCTTGATTATTCTGCTGCCTTAGCTGTCACAGGAGACAATGTGTTAGCTATTATGGGTGGTGATGTTGGTATTGGTGTTGATCCTAGTTATAAGTTACATTTGCTAGGAGATTATTATCAAGACGGTATGATGCAGGTACAGCCTACAACTGCCTTGATTTCTACTGAGAATTTGATTTATGGAAATTCTCCTTCTGGTACTAGTAATTCCGCTCATCTTTTGAGATTACAAAGCAATGGCACAGATAAATTTAGGGTGACTAATTTAGGTGCAGTTGTAGCTGCTAGTTCTCTTACAGCTACTCAAGGTACCTTTAGTTCAAATTTAAGTGTTTCTGGAAGTGCGTCTTTGAATGGTGGTGGCACTTTTACTAATACATTAGGTGCTAAGACGGGTGGTATAATTTCCTTTAATGGTAGTTCTGGTAGTTATTTTGATTTCAATGATGATAGTGGTGCTAAGGCACCAACCTGTAAATCAACTGATGATGGTAAGGTGTACAATTTTACTGTTAATAAAGTTTTGTGTTATTGTGATGGCACATCTTGGATTTCCATGGTTAATGGAAAAGCAGACTCACTTTGTTCGGCTAAATAAAATTTTATTTTTTAAAACACCTTGCTGTGGGGTAGGGTGTTTTTTGTTTGTTGCTTATTTTATGGTATAATAAAGTTAATAAAAATAAATATAATCTTATGTTTAGTACAAAATATAATTGGATTATTTTGATCGCTATTTTTGTGATTGCTTTGACATTCATGATGTCACCAGCCTTTGCACAATGGGAAGGGCCACCGGGTAATCCACCAGATGGAAATATCGATTTTGAATTTTTAGGCAATCCTTTGCAAGAAAGTTTAGATGCGAATGATTTTAGTATTTTTGATTTAGGTAGTTGTAATAATCAGGCTCAATGTAATGCTTTAAGTGCTTATGCAAATACAGCTAGTGCGGGGAGTCTAACCACGGGAGTATTCGGCAAGACATTAGCATCTTCAAATAATTCTGCAAGTTATGGCGTATATGGATATTCAGATAATGCTGGTGGTGTAGCGGTTGTTGGTCAAGCTAATGCTGGTTGGGCTGGTATGTTTTTTGGTAGCTTAGGCGTTACAGATCGGCTAGTGGTTGGCACCTATCCTACTATTCCTCCTATTCCTGCAGATTCAGGAGGAGTAATAGAGCTTGGTAAATATCATAATCAAGCATCGGAAGATTCATCGCTTATTTACGCCGGTCCAGCTGGGCAGGGTTTAGGGGGTCTTTATTTTGATGTAGGCGCTACTGGTAATGGTAATGAAATAGCAATGACAGAATATGGACAGTTAGCGATTGGTTATGATTTGATAACTATTACAGATACGGTGCCTAAGTTATTGACAAGAGGAAAAACTAACCTGCAAGGTATTAATGGTGTGAATGATGGTATATTAGAGGTTGGGCTAGGTGCTTCGGCTGATTCGAGAGGAGCGGTAGCCATTGGTAGAGGTGCGTCTGTGTCTGCTGGTAGTTACAGTACTGCTATTGGATATGGTACTGGTGTTACAGGGTTTAGAAGTATGGCCATTGGTAATAGCATTGATGTTAGTGGAAATTATTCTTTAGGTATTGGTTTAGATGCGACTTCTAGAGAAGTGTCAGATAATAATGTTTTGTCTATAATGGGTGGTAAAGTCGGCATCAACACTACTGACCCAGCCTGGGACGTTGAAGTGGATGGCACCGTCTTTGCTCAATCTAGCGACATAGCACCTATTATTGGTTGGGGATTCAGTGGTCTGGGTTATGCTAATGCTGGTGTTGAAGGCGTTGGTAACATTGGCGTGTATGCCTTTGGTAATACGGTTGGTTTATATGCTGATGGACCATATGGGGCTATCACTAGAGGTACGGTGCCAGGCACGATTGATCCGCCACCTGATCCAGATGATTTAGAAGACCATTCTAATATTAGTAGCCTATTTGGCATAGATAAAACTTTGGCCGATGCTAGCACACCAGCAGCTTTAGGCGCAGTCACTATTGGTGGCTATTCAGGTGGAGGAGTGTTGAGCTCAGCTGGTTTAGGTATTTGTGCCTTATCCGGTGAAACAGCTTGGACATTAGATAGGGTAAATGATTATGATTATTTTACTTATTGTCGTGATGGTGGTGGTACAAATAACTACGCTGGATTTTTTGCTGGCGATGTTTATTTGAAGGATGGCACATTGCAAGTGCACGGAAATTTGTCAGCTGCTAATCAAAACTTGATTTATGCTAATGCATCTTCGGCAGCAGTAGGGTCCAATTTATTAAAATTACAACAAGCGGGAACCGATAGATTTAGAGTGGATAGAAATGGAGGGGGATATTTTTCCGGAAATATTAACACAGGAGCTAGCCTGATTTTAGAAGGTGAAAAGAGTTACATAGACTTTGAGGGTGGCGGAGCTAGCGGTCCATCTTGTAAGGCTGGTGAAGAAGGCATTATTTATTACTTTTCTAACTACGATGCTTTATGTGTTTGTCAGGGGAGTGACGGCTGGACTAACTTGATACCTGATCGTCCAAATGGGCAATGTACTAATGGTGTTTGGTCACCAACATAAAAATTAGAGACAATTAAATTTATTAATACCCTGGGATTATCCTGGGGTATTTGTTTGTGTGTTAATTTTCTGGTATAATATAAACAGAAAAATAAATAATCAAATAAAATTATGTTTGTCAAAAAACAAATCTATTTTTTAGTAGCCATGGCTGCCATATTAAGTTTAGCCTTGGCGCAGCAGCAAGTCTTTGCACAATGGACGGGTCCAGGATCTGGTCCTGGTGGTGCTGGAGCAAGTCCACCGCTGACCAATCCCATGTCTGAGGATTTTGATCTATATGGTTGGAATATCAGTAATTCAAGTGGAACTGACTCTGGTATTGACGTAGACACTATTAATGCTACTAGTGGTACTTTTACTGGTAATTTAGATGTTACTACAATAGACAACCACACTGTAGCAGAGTTTTTAGCTGGAGGCGGAGGCGGAGGCATATCAAATCCATTAGAGGAAGATATATCTGGGCAAACCAAATTTGGCATTAAACAATTGATAAGTTGTATTCCCGGAGGAGAGGGCCAGGTATGCGGCGCTTTAGAGGCAGTTGCTAATAAGAATGCTATAAATAAAGCTTACTCAGTTGGTGTATATGGACAGACCACTGCTGGTTCTGTAGAAAATCCAAGCTATGGCGTGTATGGCTTGGCCAATAATTCTGGCGGTACTGGTGTTTTAGGATACGCATTGACTGGCAGAGGTATTGGTATCAGAGGATCTTCGGCTAGTGGTAGTGGTTATGGTGGTTATTTTGATAACTCAGCAGGCGGAATTGCTCTGGGAGTGAATGGTGATATAGAATTTGGTAACGCAACCTTAATACAGACAAGTGGCTCAGCTTCTACTGACTATGTTGGTTCAGAAAAAGTAGCTATAGAGAATGCTCATTTAACGGTTGATGGACAGATAAATGCTGGAGATGGTTTTTTCACTGGGCAACATTCGGAATTATATTCTTTGACTATAACAGGAGCAACCAGCTTAGAGGGGCCAGTAGTCATGGAAGGTGGTTTAGCTATGGAGGGGTTATTAAGAGTGGATGCTCGAGCTGGTCATTTTGGTCATCTTAGCGCTATCGTCGGTATAGCCACTAGTACAGATGGTTTTGAATCAAATGCTGGTGTGGAAGGCATAGGTACGATAGGTGTTTATGGAAATGGACATCTAGTTGGTGTCTTTGGTGCCTCGCCTGGTTATGGTGGTATATTTAAGGGCGCAACTGCGACTGGTTGGAATCCTCCTGGCGGAGGCACAGGAGGTGGCGAAATACCCCCAGATCATGCTGGCATGAGCTTATTAGGAATCAATAAAACTTTAGCTAGTGTAGATACTGCTGCTTCAGTTGGCATGGTTGCTGCTGGTGGTTGGCTGTATAGTGGTGGATTTGGCGCTGCTGGTCTAGGAATCTGTGCTCTATCTGGTGAGATGTCCTATGAGGTTGACGGTGGAGCGGGAGATGGCGACTTTTTCGCTTATTGTCAAGATCCAGGCGGTGTTAATAATTATGCTGGATTTTTTGCTGGTAATATTTATGTCAAAGAGGGCTCTATTCAACTTAGTGATGTTTTAGATACAGATAGTGAAAACTTAATCTATGGTAATGTCAGGGCTGCGTCCGCTGATGCAAGTTTGTTAAGATTACAGATGAATAGTGTGGATAAATTCAGAGTAGACAGGGATGGTAATTTAACAGCAGATAATTTTTATGTTGATGCTGAAAATGGTAGGGTGGGAGTCGGTACAACTGGACCAACAGATTTATTTGTAGTAAATGGCAACGCTAGAGTGACAGGTACATTAAAACTCGCTAGTGGCACATTAGGGTATACTTCTTTGGCTCATAGAGGCGATGAAAATACCGGTATGTATTTTCCAGCCGTTGATAACATAGCCCTTGTTACAAATAGCCAAGCTAGAGTCACAGTTAATGCTTCTGGTGTGACCTTAGGAAATCCTAAAATATTAAGTTTTAATGGTGGCGGCACATCGGGTCCAGACTGTAAGTCTGGTTCAGAAGGTATTATGTATTATTTCTCACGGTATGATGTATTGTGTGTTTGTGATGGATCTGGTTGGCAATCTTTAATGAATAGTGTAACTAACAATAGTTACTGCACTAATAATGTTTACACTCCACATTAAAATTTTTATTGACCGCGGCTCGTAGGAGTCGCGGTTTTTTATTTTCTTATAAAATATGTTATAATAAAGAAAATAAAACTTTATTTTTCAATGAAAACACATTTTCATTTTCATTTTTATATCCGCGTATTTATTCTCGTAATTTTAGGAGTTGTTTTTTCGGTTTTAATAACCAAGGCTAATTATCCAGGCGGTGGATTGGAAACAAGGCAATCTGAAATGAATGGCTGGGCTTGGTCACCAAACATTGGTTGGGTTAGTTTAAATTGTTACAATGATTTTGATGGTGATGGAGTTTTAAATAATAGTTGTTTATCTGGTGGCGGCATTGATTATCGTTTATATCTAGATACTAGCAACGATGAAACTGTGCGAGCAGTAGGAGGCTGTGCTTGGGCTGGTAATGTTGGTTGGTGGATTTGTTTTGATGATCCTGACGATGACCCAGTAGTACAAGATGGTTTACTTGGTGTTGATGCACCGGATTGGGGTGTTTATTTAAATGGTCCAGTCGGCAGCCAGTATTATGATGGGTTTGCTCCGGCGCCGACTCCAAGTACTATTTTAGTGCAGAACTCTTTATCTCACAGTGATAACGTAGCTTATCATGCTAGCATTGTACCTTTGGAAGGTGTGGCTGGTTGGAGCAATGAATTAGGCTTTCCAATTTCAGATGATGATCTAGGATCAAATAGCATGGAGGGTTGTTTTAATTGTCAAGAAAATATTGACTATTATTGTGATGCAGATATAGCCAAGCCTCCCTGTGAAGATCTTATTATTCCAGATCCGTGTATAGTTTTAGTTGGTGAAGGATCTACTTGTCTGCCAGTTTATAGCCAAGAATGTGAAAATTGTTTAGAGTATACTTATGATGTAGATGGAAATATGGCGGATGTTATTGGTGGTTATAATTGTAGTTCTTGTACACTAAATGGTCCGAATGGCGTAGACACTATTTGTCCACTTAATTCTTATAACAACAATCAAAACGCATGTACTTGTGCAAATAGTTATTCTACTCCAGGCTTAATAGTTGATTACACTACTTCTACCAATGATGGCTATGCTAGTATGTGCGGTTGGGCTTGGAATCAATTTGATTGTGGCGTTGCTCCTTGTAACGGCGTTGGTTGGCTACAGTTCTCACCTCGTATTACCAGCTTTAATAATCCTTATTTCTCAGTAGATAAGGGTAATATTTATTCTAAAGGTAACATCCGAGCCGAGTATGCTTTGCCACCAAATGCATACAATGCTTATATCATCGAAGCAGGAGGAGATATTTATCAGTTATTTGCGTCTAGTACTTTGGATGGATTTCAAGGTAATTATCCAAACGGTTCTCTGATTGATTTTCCAACTTTGAATGGTGACAATGGACATTACTCAAATATTTTAGGTAACATTGATTATGATGGCTTAACCACGCCATTAGCTGCATCGATACTTGGAAAGTACTATAATAAATATGGCTTAGTAGTTAATATTAATGACGGCTGGGGTCTTCAGCCTAGTTTTTGGTCAGGAGGACCTAATCCAATGAATAATGAGATTTTTTTCTACAACTCTGATCTTGCTGGTCCTAATTCTGACGTGGTTGTGCCCGCAGTGAATAATAATAATGGGGCGGGTATTGTGATCATAGAGGGTGATTTGGATATTATGAATAATATTAGCTATGATAATAGCGGTATAGGTAATTTGCAGGAAATTCCTTCTTTAGTTTGGATCGTCAAAGGTGATGTTACGATTGATCCAACTGTCACTGAAGTGTCTGGTACCTTTATAGTTTTAGGTGATGGAGCAGGTGATTGTTCTCTGCCTGCGCCAGAAGCGGGCTGTGGTCAATTTATTAGTGGTAGTGGAGGCGGGCAATTAATTATTTATGGAAGTGTGCTAGCTAAGCATTTTGACTTAAGTAGATCGTATGCTGCCGATGGGGAGCCAGCTGAGAGATTTATGAATGATGGTAGATTACAGATAAATCCGCCGACTGGCTTAGAAGCTTTCGCACAGTCAATACCAAAATTTGATTATTCTCCTCAATAAAATTATATAAAAACACTGTGGTTGTTTATCAAGGTGTTTTTTGATTTAAAATGTTTGTTGCCAAAGTTAAAATATGTTATAATAAGGAAGAATTATTCAAAGCAAAAAGAGTTTAAGATATGCAATTATTTTCTACAGTTACTAGTTATCTGGGGGTGGACATAGGCACGGCCAGTGTTAAGATTGTTGAGTTGGAAAATTATCGTGGTCAAGCAAAATTAAAAAGCTACGGCTATGCTGACATAAATACCAATATTTTGCGTGGCGCAACTGATAAAAACAATCAGCTTATTGCTAATTACATCAAAGCAATAGTCAAAAAATCTCGTATGGAGTCACGTCAGGCCATTGCTGCTTTACCTACTTTCTCAGTTTTCACTTCTATCATTAGTTTACCGCCAATGCCTAAAAAAGACCTAGCTTCAGCAGTAAAATGGGAAGCTAAGAAGTTTATTCCCTTGCCAATTGATGAAATGATTCTGGATTGGAAAATTTTAAATAAAAAAGGTGTTGATGCTGAAATCAAAGATAAAGCAGAGTTAGGTGCTAGTCTGGGTAATTTATTTGGCAAAAAAAATAAAGACAAAAAAGAAGAGCCATCAAAAAATCCAGAACAAACCGATGAATCAGTAGCAGAAGGAGCTGAGTCACAACCAGAAGAAGCGCCAAATGAAAAAACGACAGAAGATACGGCAGATATGGTAAATAGGGGTGTATTGGGAGCCAAAAATTATCGTATTTTGTTGACAGCCGCTCCAAAAAATTTAGTTGCTCGTTATTTGGATATTTTTAAAAGAACGAACATTAGTTTATTAAGTTTAGAAACAGAGGCTTTTGCCTTGTCACGTTCGTTGATGGGTAATGATATGTCTAGTGTAATGATTGTTGATATTGGTTCTAATAATACGGATGTTTGTGTGATTGAAGAAGGTGTACCTATTTTAAATCGAGGCATTGATACTGGCGGCAACGTCATTACCAAGGCTATTATGAATAGCATGAATGTTAATCTTGATCGAGCTGAACAGTTTAAGAGAGACTTTGGTCTGATGATGAGCGGTAATCGTAGTGTACCAAACACCATTCAAGATGCTTTAAATCCAATAATCAATGAAATTAAATACGTTTTTGATTTATACCAAAAACAAGGACAAGCCCATATTGAAAAAATTATTTTGTCTGGAGGCAGCGCCTTTTTACCAAATTTACCACAGTATTTATCTGATTTATTAGGCTTGCCAGTTATAATTGGAGATCCTTGGGATAGGATAGTTTACCCTATGGATCTTAAGCCAGTACTACAAGAAATTGGTCCAAGAATGGCTGCTAGTATTGGTTTATCAATGAGAGATATTTAAATTATGGCAAAAAATAATATCAATTTAATGCCAGAGGATCTACGATCCAAAGAAGAGGATGTGAAGTCAAAGGTTAAGGCCAAGAATTTACAGCCTGATTTGAGTGTGCCTAATGTTCAAGTAGAATTAACAAATCAGGAATTAAGCGGTAGTAAAACTAAAAAATCTTTTTGGTCAAAGTTTAGAAAGCCAAAAAAAGATAAGCAGCCAATGGCAGCGGAAGAGGTGGGAGATTTCAAGCCTCTACCTGAATTGCCTGTGGAAGATAAAACGGCCACTGAGAAAGCAGCTGCTGCTCCTACAGATATGTTTGCTGAAACTTCTCCAGTAGAAAAAGCCCAGCCTCAATCCCCAGCGCCAGTAGCGCCCAAACAAGAGACACCAGTAAATGGTAATCATGGCTTTTCTTTGAATGAACCACCAGTACCGGAAGCTTCGGTGCCTAAGGAAGATAAAAAGTTTCACCAGCCAAGTAAAAGGATTAGAGCTAAATTTGTAGAGTCTGGTATGGGAGTCGACTTGGTGCCCACTTCAGCTAAAGTAAAAAATTGGAAACAGATCAGTACCTTCGTAGTTATTACCTTTATCGCTTCAGTTGGCTTGATTGTTGTCTTTTATTTTGGTTTATTGACTGTAGATACTAGCTTTAATACTAATAAGTCCAATACCCTAGCAGAGATAGAAAATATTAAATCTCAACTTTTGGATTTTAAAGATATTAATACGGAAATAAACGCTACTGGTAAAGAAATAACAACTGTATTTGATTTGTTGAATCAGCATATTTATTGGACTAACTTTTTTGCTTTGCTAGAAAAATACACCCTAGACGATGTTTATTACTCATCTTTTGCTTCCTCTAACAATGGCGATTTGGTTTTGGCTGCCACTGCTTCAAGCTATTATTCAGTGGCTAAACAGCTTAAAGTTTTGCAGCAAGAAGAGGCTAGTGAATTTATTACTGAGGTTAATATATCTAGTGCCTCAGCTAGTGACGCAGGAGTGAGTTTTTCCATTTCCTTAACCTTGAATACGGATTTATTTTATTATCAAGAAGTTAATTAAAAGTAATCATGCCAGAGAAATCAAATGCTATAAAATTTGAACAACCTTCCGGTGCCTTATTAATGGCTAGCCGTTATTTATGGGCCATTTTATTGTTTGTGGTTATAGTAACATTGTCTCTAGGCTATTTTTTAGTTTTACAAAATAGATTATCCAATATCGGTTCTGCACGTGAAGGGGCTCAAGATGTGAATGTAGATTTTCAAGATACAGCGGCTTTGATACAAGAGGTTTCTCGTCTATCTCAAGAATATGAAGCTGTAGCCACACAACGATCAAATGATTTACGTCGTTTGCATAAAATTTTACCAAATGAACCACAAATAGCCGAGTTGTTTGTGGTAGCAGAAGATTTGGCGCTTAGAAGGGGTTTGTATTTAGCAAATATAGATATAGTAGATACTTCAAAGGCAGTAGTAGAAGATGATTTAGAATTAGAAGCTGTAACGCAGGGTTCAAAATTAAAATCATTGAGTATTAATATGTCTGTAAATCAGCTAGAAACTGAGGATATTGAACCCAACCCCGATCTTGATTCATACGATTTATTCAAGCTTTACCTAGATGATTTAGAAAAAAATATCAGATTATTTGATATTGAATCAGTCAGCTTTTTGGGCTTAGGTTCTGAAGACGTGCCTTTGGGTATCGTATTAGATATAACAACTTATTTTGTTTCTACTTAATTATGGCTACAAAAAATAACAGGCCAATTATTTTTATCATTTTATTAATCGCAGTCATCTTGATTGGTGGTGGCTGGCTTTTTTTTAGTCGATTATCAGATGAGATAGTAAGCGAGGATAGTGCGTCTGAAATACGTAGAGCCATAGAAGTGGAAAAAATAAAGAATTTAGCTGAACAAAATTTAGAATTTTTCCCCGTTGGCGGACAGCCAGATATTTTAGAAAAACTAAAAGATAATCCCCAATACAGCTCTTTACGGGAGAATGACATTTCTATTGATCTGAACTATAATGGGAACGCCTATCCATTTAAACCTAATGAAGGATTAGTACCAGTCGAGGAATAATATTGAGTTTGTATTTATGACAAAAAGAGAATTAACCACAATATTAGATTTTTTGCTTAGCAAAAAATTAGTCACTGATGAACAGTATCAAGAATTAGCAAGTGAAAAGTTTGCTGATTTTGATGCAGCAGAAAAACAAATTCGTCGCAAAGCCTTGGTTTCCGATGAAGATTGGACGCAAGCCAAAGCTTTGTTTTTTAATATGGAGTACATCAATTTGTCTGGTAAAGTCATTAATGCTGAAATTTTAAATATTCTACCTCAAGATTTGGCTGAAAATTACCGCATGGTTGTTTTTAATAAAAAAGGAAAAAATTTGGAAGCCGGCATGGTCAATGCAAGGAATTTAAAAGCCATGGAAGCTTTAAATTTTTTGGCTCGAAAAAATAAATATAACATCAAATTTTTTATCATATCAGAGGATAGTTACCGTTCCGCTTTAAAACAGTATGAAACACTAGGAGAAGA
This sequence comes from uncultured Gammaproteobacteria bacterium, assembly GCA_964645825.1. Classification (GTDB taxonomy): domain Bacteria; phylum Patescibacteriota; class Patescibacteriia; order UBA1558; family GWA2-36-10; genus JABIAL01. The sequence continues at coordinate 13,778 of CAZXZY010000006.1, read as the reverse complement.
GGTGGGAGCGGCCTTGGATACAGCGGAGGCTATATTTGCCCCAAAAGACGAAACTTTAGATGATGACGGCAAGGGCTTTACTGAAGTTATTAAATCAGCCCCAGTTTCAAAAATTGTTTCAGTTATTTTGAGGCACGCCATAGAAGGTAGAGCTTCAGATATACACATCGAGCCAGTAGGTAATCAGAGTAAAATTCGTTATCGTATTGATGGTGTTTTACACACTACGATAGTTTTACCTATTTATGTTCATTCTGCTTTGGTGTCACGTATCAAAGTTATGTCAAATTTAAAAATTGATGAAACTCGTATTCCGCAAGATGGTCGTATCCGTATCAATATTCATAGTAAAGATATCGATTTCCGTATTTCCACTATCCCTTTAATGGGGCATGAGAAAGTGGTAATGCGTATTTTAGAAACTCCAGAAAAAGCTCCTACTTTTGAAGAGCTGGGATTTATGGGTGAACATGCCAAGCGCGTAGCAGCAGCGATTAAAAAGCCAAATGGATTATTTTTGGTGACTGGTCCTACTGGTTCTGGTAAGTCAACAACCCTATTCGCCGCTTTAAGCGTTTTGAACAAAGAAGATGTGAATATTGCTACATTGGAAGATCCTGTGGAGTATTATGTGCCAGGAGTAAATCAGTCTCAAGTGCGTCCAGAGGTAGGCTTTACTTTTGCTAGTGGCTTGAGAGCTTTGCTGCGTCAGGATCCGGACATCATCATGGTTGGTGAGATCCGTGATAATGAGACAGCTGAACTATCTATTCATGCGGGCTTGACTGGCCACTTTGTATTATCTACCTTGCATACCAATGACGCCCTAGGCGCTATTCCTCGTATGTTTGATATGCATATTGAACCATTTTTGTTATCCAGTACCTTGAACGTTGTCATTGCTCAACGTTTGGTTAGAAAGGTTTGTGAAAAATGCAGAGAAGAAGATAAATTGCCAGATAACATTGCCGCAGCTGTGAAAAAGAAATTAGATGAGATTCCTGACAATGCTTTTTATGGTGGAGCAAGTCGCGACAAGTTTGTTTTTTATAAAGGTAAGGGCTGCGCTCATTGTGGTAATACTGGCTATAAGGGTCGTGTGGCTATTGTGGAGACCATTGATATCACTAAAGAAATGAAAGACATTGTAGCCAAGGGTTTTGATCGTCAAGCAGTAAGTGTGGAATTAGAGAAACAGCACTTTATTACCATGGATTTGGATGGTTTCATCAAAGCTTTATTGGGTTTAACCACGGTAGAAGAAATTTTGCGTGTTAGTAAGATGTAGTTTTTATTTATAATTTTAAATATTATGAATCAGTATAGAATATTAATTGTCGAAGATGATGATTTTTTGCTGCAGATGTATGCAGCCAAGTTAGAGCTAGAAGATTTTAATGTCTTAACTGCTAATACTGGTGCTCAAGGTCTTAAGACAGCTCAAAAAAGTTTACCGGATTTAATATTATTAGATTTAAATCTACCGGAAATGGATGGCTTTGAAGTTTTACAGCATCTAAAATCAGAGGAGGCAACAAAAAATATTCCAGTTTTGATCTTGACCAATTTTGCCCAAAAAGAACACATTGATCGATGCTTGGATCTGGGGGCTGACGACTATTTGATTAAGGCGCATTTTGTACCTAGTGAAGTAGTCACTAAAATAAAGAACATTTTATCTACTTAGCTTAATTATTTTTTCATGTCTACTACAGAAACATTATTGACAAACAAAATTTTGAATATAGCGGCTGAACGGAGAGCTACCGATGTACATCTTACGACTGGTAATTATCCTGTTTTGCGTGTGGATGGAAAATTGATTACTTTGACTAACGAGCAAGTTTTAACACCTGATTTTTTATTAGGCATGGCAGATAGTTTTTTGGGTGAAGTAGAGAAAAAAGAATTAGAGCAAGAAAGAGAAGTTGTTACCGTCTATGTTTGGGCCAACAGAGCTCGTTTTAGGGCTAAGGTTTTTTATCAAAAAGGATTTGTAGCCATTTCTTTACGTTTGATTCCTCAGCTTATTCGTTCGCCCAAAGACCTGGGTCTACCAGCTAGTTTGACTCAGATGATCACCAAAGAAAAAGGTTTGGTTATTATCACAGGGCCATTTGGCAGCGGTCGAACAACAACAGTTGCCGCGTTGTTAGAAACTTTAAATAGAAATAAAGGCCTACACATACAAACTTTAGAGAGACCAATCGAATATTTATTGGCCAACAATCAATCCATCATTGAACAACGAGAAATTGGTAAAGATGCCCTTACATTTTTGAAGGGATTACAAGATACTATAGATGAAGACGTTGATGTGGTGGTTATTAGTTCTCTGGAAGAGGATGGCATGGAAGAGATGTTATTGCAGGCTGCGGAAAGCGGGAAATTAATTATTGCCATCATGGATGCTGACACAGTAATTTCTGCCCTAGAAAGATTTATCAGCAATCTTGATCCAGATCGTCGTATGTGGGGACAAGATATTTTGTCTCAAGTATTATTAGGAGTGGTTGCCCAACGTTTATTGCCTAGAATAGGTGGTGGTTTAAGTCTGGCTTATGAGGTTTTGACGATGACTTCAGCCGTGGCTGCCATTGTTAAAGATAATCGTTTATATCAATTAAAGAGTATTATGCAGACTTCTCGGGAAGAGGGTATGTTTAGTTTAGATAAGTCATTATTAGAATTAGTGCGCGTGGGGGAAGTCAGCACAGAAGATGCTATGCAGCAATCTAGCGACCCTCAAGGTTTTAAACGTAATATTGGTTAAGCTTATGCCTACTTTTAAATATCGAGTTAGAAGTCAAGTAAGTGGCGTCAGTACTGGTAATGTAGAAGCAATATCTGAAACAGCTGCTATTGAATTGCTAGAAGATAAAGGTCTGGTTGTTTTATCTTTGGCTGAAGGTGGTAAGGGCGGCAAAAAGGGCTTTAATATCAATATTGGTAGAGTGAAGAGTAAAGACATTGTTATTTTTTCTCGTCAGTTATCAGTCATGGTTTCTGCTACCGTACCGATTGTTCAGGCTCTTAAGATTTTAGCATCACAAACAGCAAATGTTATTTTCATAGATAAAATCATGGAAATGGCTAATGATGTTGATGGTGGTATGAAGCTATCAGCTTCTATGGCCAAGCATGAAAAAGTTTTTAGTCGTTTTTATATAGCCATGGTTAAGTCTGGTGAAACTTCTGGTAAATTGGATGAAGTTTTACAGTATTTAGCCGACCAGATGGAAAAAGATTATGACTTAGTATCTCGTATCAAGGGTGCTATGATTTATCCAGTTTTTATCATCTTTGGTATGATTGTGGTTGGTTTTTTGATGATGATTTTTGTAGTACCAAACATGACCAAAATGTTGACTGAATCAGGCGCAGAATTACCATTTTTGACCAAAATATTGATAGGAGCCTCTAGCTTTATGCAGTCTTTTTGGTGGTTGATTGTTGCCGCAGTGATTGGCTTGATTTTTTTATTCAAAATGTGGACTAGAACTCAAGTTGGCAAGGTGGCCTGGGACACGGCTAAAGTTAAATTTCCGATTTTTGGTCCTTTATTTCAAAAGATATACGTTGTTCGTTTTGCTCGTGGTTTTTCCACCTTGATCAAGGGTGGTGTGCCAGTTTCAGTTGCTTTACGTATTACTTCAGAGGTAGTGGATAATGAGGCATATAAACATCTGATTTTGGAGACAATCAAAGAGGTAGAGGATGGCAATTCAGTTTCTACATTATTTGCCAAATCAGATTTGATGCCTAAGATGCTTTCTCAGATGATGAGCATTGGTGAGCAAACTGGTAAGCTAGATGCTATCTTAGAAAAATTAGCAGACTTTTATTCTCGTGAGATTGATAGTTTAGTGACTGGTCTTACTGCCTTGATTGAGCCTTTGATATTGATGATGATGGGTGTCGGTGTTGGTGGTATGGTAGCGGCTATTATGATGCCGATGTTTAAAGTAGCTCAAAGTATGGGTTAGCGCATATGATAGATAAAAATAAACTAGAAGCTAGTAAGCTAGCAGAGCTAGAATTGCATAATACTATTTTAGCAGATAAATATAGCGAAGTTCGAGAGGGTAGTAATAAATTCTCTCGTTACTATCAAAACTTGTGGTTAGAAGAAATGTTGTCTTTGGTGGATGGTGATCAGACAAAAGAGGTTTTGGATTATTGTGGAGGCACTTCTTTGCTATTTCCGTATATCCAGAAATTTTTCCCTCAAGCAAATTATACGGTATTAGATTTATCTGATGGAATGTTGGCTGTAGGTAAAAAAAGATTTGCTAATGTTAGCAAATTTTCTTCTATCCAGGCCGATGGAGAAAATATGATAGAGGTAAAAAATGAAAGTTTTGATTTAGTAATTTCTAGAGGAGCTATTCATCATCTGCCACATCCAGAGCAAGGCCTCAGGGAAATATATAGGGTTTTGAAGTCAGGTGGTTCATTAATAATTTCTGAACCAACTAGTAATTTTTTAGTGAAAGGCTTTAGAAAATTTTTTTACAAAGTAGTGGCTCATTTTTCGGGTACCCATAAATCATTTACTAATAAAGAATTAAATAATCTATTAAGAGAAGCTGGGTTTAAGATAAATAAAGTAAAGCGATTTGGTTTTTTAGCTTTTCCATTTGGTCTGCCAGATATAGTGCCATTTTTGGGCATATTTCCTTTTTGGTTATTACGACCATTGGTCACGGTAGATAAAATTTTAGTAAAAATTCCTATTATAAAAACTTTTTATTTTACAACTTTGATAGAAGTAAAAAAAGAATTGGATTAATCCAATTCTTTTTTTAAGTCCAAAGCTTGTTTATATTCTGAATCTTGTTCAAGAGCGAGATCATTGTACGCACGAGCTTTTTCTATTTGCCCATCATCATAATAGGCCCAAGCAAGATCAATATAACTTTCAACAGAAAAATCTTGGGTCATATCTTGATAGCGATGAAGATATTCTATTGCTTCTTTATTTTTGTCTTGCTGATAATATGCGCGACCTAATGTCTGGTGATATTTTTCGTCTATTTCGCCAGACATATCGCGTGCTTTAAGTAGTGTTTTTAAAGCCTTCTTGTATTGTTTTAGATTATATTGAGCTGTACCAAGGCCGACGAACGCTGATCGTGATGGGCTTGCTTGTTTAAAATAATCTAATGCTTTTTGATTATCTTTTAATTGTAAATAAGTAAAGCCAAGCTTATAATTCAAAGTTTTTTCATTAGGGTTTATTTTTTTAGCTTGTAGTAGATAGTTTTCTATTTTTAATAAGTCTTGTTGATCAAATTGACAGGATTGATAAACAGTGGCTAGCTGTTTGAAGTGTAGCCAGTTTTGTGGGTTAATCTCTAAGCCTTTGTTTAGTTCGGTTATTAGTTTTTGTTTTAAGTCAGGGGTTTTTTCTAAGTTATTTTCTGAGCATATTTCACTTATTCCTTTTTCATCAAGCTGAGGGCTAAAAAATTTATAAGCTAAATCATCAACAAATTTTTGGTTTTGTTCAGTATTTTTGATGTGAACAGTGGACAGATTATCAAAATAGATTAATTCCCAATCAGGATCTCGCCATAAAGTTTTTTGTAATTTTGAATTACGTGGCCAAAGCCAGAAATTAACGTCATATTTTTCTAATAAATCTTGTCTAATATTTCCTTGATTAATATTATTATAGCGCCAAAAATAATCATTGGTGTATAAATTTGGTGTTCGGCCATCTATGGATACTTGTTTTTCAGGATAAATATTAAAAATAAGATAGCCACCTTGTCCGTATTCATTAAACATGTTCCCAGGTATTTTTTGCGTTTTGACAAAGTTTACAGCTTCTTGTGGATAACGATTGACTTCAGCTCCTAAGCCAAATTGCTTGGTATAATTTGTGTTAACTAAAACAATAAAAATTAATAAAATTGCTAGATGAGGCCATGGTTTATTTTTGATCCATTTCCTTGGTAAGATTTGATAAGCATTTTTTGCAACGATAATAGCAGCAATTAAGCTCAATAATAAGCCAAAGCGGCCATGTTTCATAGTTGAGTAAACGTATAAGGCTACTAGTAAGGTTTCTTCCCAAGCTAGATATTTTAGTTTATTTATTAGCTTGTATTTTAGCTTGTATATTTTATAGATTAAAAAGATCAGGCTAGTTAGTACTAATATATTAGTAGCACTTAGTAAGTGAAAAAAACGTTTCCAAGAATAATGACCCCATTCTACAATGCCGCTTAGAGCTTCTTGAGGTAGGGTGAGATTGTAAGTCAGAGGAATTATCTGCCAGCCATAAGAATTAATAAAAATAGCGAGAAAAGATAAGATGCTAATAAAAAATAATTTGGCTAATCTTTTATCTTTGTGTATTAATATTGTATTATTTCTATGTCTGATGAGTGAGCGAATAAGTTCGGCTACAAAAAATATGCCAATAATGACTAAGCCATAGATATAGCCAGCATGTGAATTTGCCCAGAGCATTTGTAGTATTGGCAATAGCCAAATGGTGTTGCTAGCTTGATATTTATCTTTAAATAATAAATATAAAAATAAAGTGGTAAAAAATAATGAGGCAAGCTCTGGTCTAAAAAGCAGGCGCCCACTGAGAGGTATTAAGCTTAAAATAAGGATTAATAAGGTAATTATTTTATAGTGTTTTTTAAGACTAATAGTTTTATAAATAAAGAAATAGCTAGCAGCAAAAATAATAAATCTAAATATATTTAAGCTTAAAAATCGGCCATGCTCATAAAGCCAGAAGAGGGCGATGTCAAAGAGGCGGCTATGATTCCAAAAAAAGCCATTAGGAAAAGTGTATGAGAAAACGTCGTGATTGATTATTTCTTTAGTTTCCCAAAAGTGTTGACCCAGTCCTAGTATCCACCAGAAATCATTAGAAAATATTTTACGAAAAGATAAAATAAGTAAGGCTAATACAAATAATATTAACCAAACTAACCACATGTTTTTTAGAAGTATTTTTCCAAAATTTTTCCACATATTTTATTATATATTATTTATAATATACTTATTTTAAAGTAATTTAAGTTTTTTATCAACAGTTCACATTGTTGCATTTGTAAAAAAGTGTTATAATATTCTTATATTTAATTATTGACATCCCAAGTGCTTAAAAATAAAAGCTTTAGAGCTTTGAGATCTCAAGCTTTAAATTAACTTTAAGTATTTGATCCAAGAGGGGAGGTGACAAAATGAAAAACAAAAAAGGTTTTACTTTAGTTGAGTTGTTAGTTGTTATTGCTATTATCGGTATCTTGTCATCCGTAGCAGTAGTTAATTTGAACTCTGCTCGTGATAAGGCTAAGTTTGCGGCTGCACAAGCTACCATGGCTGGTCTAACTCCAGCGATTATCTTGTGCTATAATGAAGAAGGACATTTAACGAATGACGGTGGTACTGATGCTGACAATATGGGCGCAACTGTGACCCCTGTTAAATTGGTAGATCTTTGTACAGATGCTGACATCGATCAAAATTGGCCAAATTTACCATCTGGATTTGACTACATAGCTAATCTTAAGAGTAATTACTCTGCTGGTACTTGGACGTATAAAGCAAATATTTCTGGCGGTGATACTATTACTTGTACCGAAACAGGATGTAGCTAAAATTTATTTTAAATTTTTAAAACCCGCCCTTCGGCTTCGGCTCAGGACGGGTTTTATTTTTGGCAAAAAATTATTATAGTGCTATGCTATAAGATATTAATTTAATACTTATATTTATGAAACAGGTCAGCATTGTTGTGCCGGTATATAATGAAGAAGAAAGCCTAAAACCACTTTATGAAAAACTAAAGGCTTTGGAAGGTTTTGTTTGGGAGGCTATTTTAGTAAATGACGGTTCACAGGATAAAAGTTTAGTTACATTAAAAGAGTTGGCTCAAAAAGATAATAGAATAAAAGTGATTAATTTTGTTAAAAATTATGGACAGACTCCAGCAATGGCTGCTGGCTTTGCGTTTGCTCGTTATTCAATAGTTGTGCCAATGGATGCAGATTTGCAAAATGATCCCAGTGATATTCCACAATTATTAGCTAAGATGGGTCAGGGCTATGATGTGGTCTCTGGTTGGCGTAAAAACAGGAAAGATAAGTCTTTATCACGTGTATTACCATCTAAGATGGCTAATGGCTTAATTTCGCGTATTACAGGAGTAAGACTACATGACTATGGATGTACTCTTAAGGCATATAAAAAAGAAATTATTCAAGAAATTAAGCTTTATGGTGAAATGCATCGTTTTATTCCGGCTTATGCAGCTTGGCATGGAGCCAAAGTAACAGAGATAGTGGTCAAGCACCATGCTAGACAATTTGGTCAAGCCAAATACGGCATTGGTCGGACTTTTAAAGTAATTTTAGACTTACTAGTGGTTAAATTTTTGATGAGTTATTCTACTCGTCCAATGCATTTTTTTGGCAAAGCTGGTTTTTGGAGCTTGATAGTTTCATTTGTTGCTGGTGGAGTAGCCGTTTATTTACGTTTAGCTGATCTAAAGCATTTTTCAGCCACACCATTACCATTATTTACTGCTATATTTTTCCTCTTAGGCATTCAATTTATCTTGATGGGTATTTTAGCTGAAATGTTAACCCGCAATTATCATGAAATATTGGATAAAACTATTTATAAAATTAAGAATAAGATTAACTTTGAAGAATAGTTATTATACTTTTTAGATAAAAAGTGTTATAATATTATTGTTATAAATTATTAGCTTCATAATTATGAAAAATAAAAAAGGTTTTACTTTGGTCGAGTTGTTAGTCGTCATTGCCATCATTGGTATTTTGTCATCCGTGGCAGTCGTTAATTTAAACTCTGCTCGAAGCAGAGCTAAAGAAGCTGCTGTATTAGGTTGGCTTGATCAAGTTAATGCTGAAATCTTGCTGTGTTTGGATAATGGCGTGGCAATGAGGTGTGTCGATGATCGTGATCCCACAGGGACCGATTTGTGTGGCGATTTACAAGACTTTCCATCAGCAGGAGAACCTGTTTGCTTTGGCTCTAATGTTTTATGGATAGATGTTGGCACTAAGTACCCTGGATGGTCTTATAGCGGCGTCTTCACTTCTAATGTAAGTGCTATGACTTGGACCACGGAGGCTACTGACGGCGTTAAGAATGTTACTTGCGAAGAGTCTGGTTGTGTTGTTACTGAAGTATAGTTTTGAATAAATTTTAAACTCCTGTTAAACAGGAGTTTTTTGTTTGATTAAAATCTGCTATAATAAAGATAATGATTTTTAATTATAATAAAAAAATTAGAATTGCCTTAGCTACTTTGTTAGTCATAGCTGTTGTTGGTTTGATTTGGTTTGTCGTGTATGATCGTAGTCGCACCAAGGATTTGCGTTTGGTTAATCAAGTACAGAATTTAGCCACTGCTTTGGAGCAGTACTATGACAAATTTAACGTCTATCCTCAAGTAGCTGAGACGGATGCCAATGATATTTTGTTATTAACTGATCAAGGTTTGAATGAATCAGGGGATACTATTTATTATCGGGCGCAGAATAAATTTGTACGGCCAGTAAGTTTTTTGAGTTCGGCTACACAGTATACTTTCAAGTTTGAATTAAAGCATTTTTGGCCAGTCTGGCAACTACAACCTGGTGCTGGAGAATGTCGTCTTACCACTGATATGTTGATGAGCTGTCAGGCCAATGAATAATTTTCTGTTTTTGTTAAAAAATGTTATAATAGAGCTACTATGACAGTAGCTTTTGTTTTTATTTTAGGGCTTTTTGTAGGCAGTTTTTTAAATGTCGTAATTTATCGTCTACATCGGGCAGAAAGTTTTGTTAAGGGCTTTTCTAAGTGTTTATTTTGTGGACATCGTCTATATCCTAGAGACTTGATACCTTTATTGAGCTTATTATACCTGCGAGGTAAGTGTCGATATTGTCGACATAAAGTATCTTGGCAATATTTTTGGGTGGAACTTGCGACTGCCCTTAGTTTTGTTTTAATTTTTTGGTATATTTTTGCAGTCACTGATCCAAATATTTTTTTGCTTCAGCTTAATTGGCTATTAGGATTACAATTAATTGGCTGGTGGGTTTTTGCCAGTGTTTTGGTGGTCATCTTTGTTTATGATTTACGATATTATTTGATCTTAGACAAAGTCTCTTTGCCAGCTGTCTTTTTTGCTTTAATAGTAAATATATTATTAGGTCAATCTTGGATTAGTTTGATCCTAGCCATGATCATCGGTGGAGGATTCTTTTTTGGACAATTTGTATTATCCAAAGGTAAGTGGATTGGTGGCGGTGATATTCGTCTGGGTTTATTGATGGGTGCTATTTTAGGTTGGCCAGGAGTTTTGTTAGGTTTATTTTTAGCATACATTTTGGGCGGTATTTTTGCAGCCGGTTTATTATTGTTTAGAAAAAAACACTGGGGTGATAAATTACCGTTTGGTACTTTTTTAGCCTTAGCTACTTTTATTATTTTATTATATGGAGACATTCTGTTTAATTGGTACACATCTTTATGGCTGTAATTGATAACAAGGCACAATCAGGCACTACCTTGATCGAATTATTAGTGGCCATGGCCATCATAGCTATCATGAGTGGTATTTTGGTTATACAAGTGCGTCAGTCAGATTCGCAAGTGTTAAAAGAAATCACAAATAGAACAGCATCAGACTTGAAACAAATTCGTAATTTAGCTACTGCTCGAGTGGTTAATGAAAATAATGAATATCCAGTCGGTGGCTATGGCATATATTTCGATGATTCAGTTACACCAAGTTATTATATTATTTTTTCTGATAATGGTTATGTAGGCTATCAAGATAATGACTGTAATGTGGTGATGGGTTCTTGCCCGGATGATTGTTTTGACTATTGTGACGACACAGCTAGTTTTATTCCTGATTCTTTGATTAATCGATATAATTTTACCAGTGATGACGTAGAAGTTTACGCGACTGGTTTTGAAGGTGAAGATCAATTTTATTTTACCTTCATTACTGAACATACAGCCACTAGCAGTGTCTCTACTAGTAATGAAGGCGCTACGTTAGAAATTAGAGACACCGTTAGTCTGGACAAGGGAGTTGTTAGAGTTTTTGACACCATTGAAGATGATTTTATTTGGGGAAATATAAATGTAATGTATGAATAATAAGCAAGGTTTTACATTATTGGAGATGCTTTTGGCTCTTTCCGTACTTAGCGTAGGCATTATGTCTGCTTTTACTTTGGCTATGGCTAATTTAAATACAGCTCGAGATAATTATGAAAGAATTAGAGCCGCTAATTTGGCTCGAGAAGGAATAGAAATAGCTCGTAATATTCGTGATACTAATTGGCTTAAGATCGAGGCTAATGAAGATTGTGATACTGTTAGTGCCGGCACACAAATTTGTGATTGGGACGCTGATTTATGGGAACGAGGAACTGAAAATGGTACATCTACCGTAGCTTATAATGACACAGAGCCTAATTTCTTAGACACTAATATTGAGGATTGCTTTGATGATTCCAGCTGTCGCCTTTATGAGGATGATTATGTTGGTGATGATAGAGGATTTTATGATCACAATATTGGTGGAACTGGCACGGCTACAAATATGGCACGTTTGATCAATGTTAAGGCAATATGTATGGATGGTCACCTTCAGCCAACATTTAGAACAGACTTTGATTGTACTGGTGCGCCAGATCTCAAGATGGGGGTCTTAGTTACTTCAATGGTATATTGGGAGACTAGTGGTCAGTCTCATCAAGTAGAAATAACGGAAGAATTATATAATTGGCGTTCTTATGTCGACACTTAAACACCAAAAAATAAAAAATCAATCAGGAGTGACCCTAATAGAATTATTAGTGGCTATTTCTATTTTTGCCTTATTGACTGTGGTGACTAGTGGTATTTATGTTGCTTTCACCAATGGCCAGGCCAGAACTAGAGTAGCCCAAGCTTTATTAAATGATGCTCAGTTTGCCTTGGAGGGCATGGCTAGAGAAATTAGAAATAACGCCGTGTTTTTTCGAAATTATCCCTGTGATGAGGTTCCGCTAGATGATGAAGAGCCACCAACTGTCTGGGGGCAAAGTTGTATTTATTTGGAGCACGAAAATGGTGCTATCGGCGGCTTTGGTGGTAATGTAGAGGATAATTTTTTAAGCTATGTTGTTAGGGATCCAGTTGATCAATACTGGGAACCCACTGGTTTTGTTTTTTTTGCTCCTTTGCAGGATATAATAATCAATGACATACAATTTGTAGTAGATCCACCAGTGGCCTCTGGTGATCCATTAGATGAAGGAGGGCAAAATCAACATCCTTTGGTTACTATTAAGCTTACTGTCAGTACAGACACGACTAGAAATGTAGAGGAAGTAACTTATAATTTACAAACCACAGTTTCACCACGTATATATAGGAGATAATGATATTTAAAGAAAATGTACAATTAGATGATCAAAGGGGAGTGATTTTGGTAATGTCCATGATGATTCTATTAGTCATGATTACCTCGGTCATAGCTTTGACTCAGGTGGTTTTTGGAGAAATCAAAATGACGCGTAATGCCGATAATTCTATCGTTGCTTTTTATGCTGCCGAGAGCGGAATAGAGCGTGGTTTGTATTATTTAAAATTTTCTAAAGAGCAAAATGATTTTACTTATTTCGATCGTTTGATTGATCCGGATTATTATATTGAAACACCAGCTACATATTACAATCGATATGATATTAGCTTAGAAGGACGTGTTATTTTTAATGAGGCCACAACTACAGTGCCTTATTATGAGATATATGATGTCAGTACCAGTACACCAGCCAGAGTGGACATCGTGAAAACTGATGGGGTTATACCAACAGCAGCGACTACTTTACCGCAGAGTTTTAAGGTAGAATGGGATATTTATAGCTGTGAGGATGGTCATGCTTCTGATCAAATGGAGATTACCTATACTTCTCTACAAAGCATAGCTGGCGTATTAAAATCAGACACCAAGCAAACCATAGCTGTTTGTGGTTGTGCAGCTGGTAATGATAGCTGTACGGATATTTTACGTACGGACATCGAAAATGATAAATTTTATTATTTCACTTTTCGACCTTTAGACGATACTGTTGACTATATTAAATTTACTTCATATTTAGGGGCGAATCATGACCTTGATACAGATTTCGTGCCAGCAGAGGCATTTTTGCAGGCTTATGGTTATTATCGTCAATCTATGCATAGTATTTCGGTACGAGTGCCAATTTATACACCTGTATCCAATGTTTTTAGCTATGTTATCTTTTCTGAGCAAGATTTAGAAAAAGGTTTTACCCCATGATAAACATAGAAGCCAAAAAAAGAATAGACAAGCTAATTAACGAGATTCAACATCATCGTTATCTTTATTATGTTTTGGATAAACAAGAAATTTCTGATTCAGCCTTTGATTATTTAGAAAAAGAGTTAATTAATTTAGAAAAAAAATTTCCTCAATTTTTAAGACCAGATTCACCAACGCAAAGAGTAGGTGGTCAGGCATTAAGTAAATTTAAAAAAGTAAAACATCAACATAAAATTTTATCTTTAGCAGATGCTTTTTCAAAAAATGATTTGGCAGATTGGCAAGAGAGAAATATCAAAATTTTAGGAGGAGCAATAAAAAATTATTATACAGAGCTCAAATTAGACGGACTAACAATCGTTTTGACTTATCAAGACGGTGTTTTGGCGCAGGGCGTTACTCGTGGCGATGGTCAGGTGGGAGAAGAGGTGACTCAAAATTTAAG